>CAZNSV010000307.1:0-4848 GCA_964575775.1 uncultured Desulfovibrionaceae bacterium | reverse complement strand
TGTCGCCCCCCTGGTCCGTGCTGGCGGTCTCGAACACGTACACGGGCTTGTCCGGAGCCAGGGCGCGCAGCTCCCGCCACAGGCAGCGGAAGATTTCCGGGAAGCTCTGCCAGCGGCTCTGCGAGCCGTCCCGCTCTTGGGTCCGGGTGCTGCCCCAGTTGTAGCCGTCCATGCCCAGGGCATCCACCACGTCGTGGCCGGGATAGTAGGCCGCGGCGCGATTCCAGGCCGCATCGGGCAGGGATTCGGCGTTGGGGCAGAAGACCAGGCGAGCGTTGTGTGCCCCGGCGGTGCGCAGGGCCGCGGCCACATGGCGGAACATGGCACGGTAGCGGTGCGGGCTTTGCGGGCCGTAGTCCTCGGCAGGGGCGCCCCAATGGTAGCGGGCGAGGTTCATCTCATGACCGAAGCGAATGAACACGGGGCGACCGAAGGCAGCGAGGTCCGTGGCAAAGCGTTGCAGATAGGTAGCGTAGCTCCCGGCCAGCAGGTCCTCGGCCAGAATGACCCGCTCGGCCCCTTCCTGCAGGTACATGGGCTCCCAGGTGACGCAGAGTGTGGCGCCCAGGCTCGCGGCGGCCTCGGCCGTGGCCAGGGGGAAGGCGCCGCTGCCCCCTTCTTGCCCATTGGGGGGCGGCCACATCAGAAAGACGTTGACCAGCCCCAGGGGCACGGGCGAGGCAGCCTGGACCGCCTGAAGTTCGGCCAGGTCGGGCAGACCCTCCAGGGCAAGGCCGAAGAGCGGGCGCTCGCCCAGGGCGGGCGCCGGCAGCAGGCAGAGCAGCGCCAGCCATAGCAGCACGAGGGGCGCTTCACGGCTGCGGCGCATGGGCCTGCTCCCCGAGGCTCTGCGGCTCCTCTTCCAGCGGGTGGTTGAAATAGAGCACGATGGACAGCAGCCCGAAGTGGTAGAAGCACCACATGGAGTTGAGCAGCAGAGCCAGCATGGGCTCGCGTTCGTAGTAAAGGCGGCACAGCCCCCAGATCCCGGCCGCCAGGCTGAACAGGGCCAAACCCAGTTGCGGCCAGAGGCGGTAGAGGGGCAGGGACAGACTGCGCCCCTTGGGGGTGATGCCGAAACTGTCCCTGACGCCCAACACCGCCAGCAGGGAGGCGCGCATGTACACCGGGAAGCAGACCGCCTGCAGCACGATGCCGTTGGCCAGCTCCTTGAAGGAGTACTTGCGCTGGTTCATGGACCAGACAAAGAGAGTGACCGTGAGCACGATGTAGGGCAGGAAGAACAGGAAGTAGAACTCCGGACGGGCAAAGTAGCTCGGGGTGTTGGTCAGCAGGAACAGCGGGGGGCAGAGCATCATGACCAGGAGCACCCAGCCCACGAAGTAGTGGGTGCCGGAGAGGAAGTACTCCCACCACTTGTAGGGCTGCAGTTTGCGCGGGTTGCGGATGAACTCCCGCACCAGGGTCCGGAACAGCCCCACGGTGCCCAGGGCCCAGCGGAACTGCTGCTTGAAGTAGCCGCCCAGGTCCTCGGGCCCCATGCCGAAGGCCGTGACCTTGTTCAGGTAGGCCGAGCTCCAGCCCCGGCTGTGGAACCGCAGGGAGGTGGCGAAGTCCTCGGTGACCGAACTCTCGTCGAAACCGCCCACGTCGTTCAGGGCCTCGCGCCGGAAGATGACGTTGGTGCCGCAGCAGAACATGGCGTCGTCCAGGCTCTTGCCCTCGCAGATGTACTCGTAGAACACCGCCTGCTGCAGCCCCGAGGCCCGGGCCACCCGGTTGTACTCGAAGTTGGAGTAGTACTGGGGCGTCTGGATGAAGGCCAGACGGGGCGAATGCTCCATGATGGACACCAGGGGCTCGACGAAGTCCGGAAAGGGGTTCATGTCCGCATCGAAGACCAGGATGTACTTCTCGTTGCCCGGCGGCTCCGGGTTGCCGTCAAAGGAAGTGAAGGCGAACCCCTCCGGGGGGCGGCCGTTCAGGAAGGCCAGGAAGTCGTTGATCATGCCCGCCTTGGCCCCGCGCCAACGCCGCCGGAACAGGTTCACCCCGATCCGTCGGCACAGCGAGTCCACCTCCCGGCGGTAGGCCTGGGCCTGCTCCTGGGGCCAGCCGGGCAGGTCGTAGCGCGTGTCGTCCAGAAAGTAGATGCGCTTGTTGGGGTAGGTCAGGTTGTAGAAGCAGATCAGGGTCTCCTCCACCACCGCGATGGGTTCCTTGAAGGAGGAGACGATGATGGCCACGGGCGGGAACTCTTCCAGCGGGGGCGCGTTGCGCACCAGGCGCGTGCGTTCGTCCGGCGTGCTACGCAACACCCTAAAAATGTTCAGGAAGTATCCGAAGGTATGCACCATGGTGAAGGCCTCGGCCAGGAGCAGCAGCAGGGCCGGGATCTTGTCGTACCAGGAATAGGCGGCCAGGAAGAACAGCCAGAGTCGCACCCCCAGATAGAGGAACAGGGCCGTGATGGCCGCCAGGCTCAGCACCGCCATGACCATGGCTTTCCAGTTTCCGCCTCGCTCCTTGTCCATGGGCTCCCTTTGCTCGTGGGGCTCAGAAACGGTGGGTCAGCCCCAGACCGAGCTGACGCCCCTTCCATTGTTCGGAGTGGTGGACCAGGGCTTCCAGGTCCAGGGTCCAGCGCTCCACGAATTCCCAACGCCAGGCCGCGCTGGCCCGCAGATAGGGGTTGTTGTCGCTGTCCGTGCCCGCGCCGAACTGCAGCTCATACCAGTGGGGGCGGCTGCCGCAGAAAAAGAACTCCGAGAGGTCGTGCCGCCACTGCAGGTTGAGCCCCCCGCTGTAGTAGTTTTGCGGGGTCCAGTAGGGGTAATCGATGTCCTGGAGCTCGGCACCGGCGTAGTGATAGACGCTCTCGTGCCGGGTGTCGCGGTGCTGCAGTTCCAGCCCCAGGGCCAGGGTGCGGGGGTGGTCGCTCAGCAGCACTTTGGCCTGCCCCCCGAGGAGATAGCCGTCGTTGGCATCGCTGAAAAAGAAGTGTTCGTAGCCCAGTTGCAGTTCCAGACGGCGCCAGGGGCGGGTCTCGGCGTTCAGCCGCAGCCGGTGGGCGTGCACCCCCTGCTCCAGGGCGAAGCTGTTGGCGTACACCTCGGCATAGCGCCAGCCCAGATCCAGGGTCACCCAGTCCTCCAGGTTCAGCCGCAGCCCGACGTGCCCGCTCCAGGAATCGCGGGGTTCCCCGTCGAACAGCTTGGCCAGCACGCCCCCGGAAACACTGAGGTACTCGTTCACCACCCCGTTCACGTCCAGGGACTGGCCCACGGCGTGCCGTGTCTCGCCCTGCTGGCGGGGGGCGTAGAGGTAGCCGCCGCTGCCCAGTTCCAGGCGGAAGCGCGCCCCCAGCGGTAGATCCGCCCGGACTAGGGTCTCGCCCCGGGTCATCTGGGAAAGGGCGCCGTAGCCCTCCTCGTCCCAGAGGGAAAAACGCGCGCCCACGGCGGGGGCGGAGCGCAAACGCCGCCGCTCCAGGGCATACCCGGCCAGGGTGTGGGTGGGGTCCAGGGCCAGGAGCCGCTGGTAGCTCGCGGCTTCTTCGTCGCAGAGCCCCAGGGCGCATTGGGCCTGGGCCAGATCGAACAGGGCCTCCTGGTTGCCCGGCTCCTCGGTGGTCAGGGCCTGCAAGTCGCGCCGGGCGCGGATGAAACGCAGGTCCCAGGCGGAACGCTTGGCCCGACGTTCCAGGCTGACGGCCAATTCCAGGTCGTGCAGCTCCCGGCTCTCCAACTCGGCGTAGAGCATGTCGCCCAGGAGCGGCGCCTTGCTCCACCAGGCGGTGCGGGCCGCTTCCCGCAGGTGCACGGGATTCAGGGGGCTCAGGCGCAGGAGAGCCTGGTAGCGCTCCAGCCCGGCGGCGTAGTCCTTGCTCCAGGCCAGAAGGCGCGCCTCGGTGAGCAGCAGGGTGTCGCTTTCCGGAAAGTCCCGCCGCAGCAGCGCCAGCTGCTCCAGGGCGGGGGCATGGCGGTTGCGGGCGGCCAGGATGCGCACCAGGGCCAGCCGAGCCGGAAAATGTCCGGGGTCCTGGGTCAGGGCCAGCTCCAGCAGCCTGGTCGCGGGTTCCAGGCCCTGGGGGCCGCAGAGCTCCACCAGGCTGGCGGCCCAGGCCACAAGGGTCTCAGGGTCCTGCCCCTGGGCCTGATCCGGGATGGATTCCGGAGGCACACCCCGCCCCAGCAGGAGCAGCAGCGGTGGCAGCGGAGCCTGGGGGGCCAGGGCCTGGGCCTGCTCCGCCGCCGTGAAGGCCACGCCCCGCCTGGCGGGATCATGCCAACCGTCCCTGGCGAGTTCGGCCCGGGCAGCGCCGGTCAGGGCCACCGCGCGCAGGTCCTCGTGCGCCTCGGCCAGGGCGCGGAACAGGGCAGCGGCCTCGGCGCCGCGCCCCTCCTGGAGCAGCAGCTCCCCCTGGAGCAGGATCGCGGCCGTGAAGTCCGGCTCCTCTTGCAGGAACAGGGCAGCGGCCTCGCGCCCCTGGAGAAAGTCCTTGCGGGCCAAGTGGAGCTCCAGGGTCAGGAGTCGGGCTCCCCGGCGCGATTCCGCTTCCATTTCCAGCAAGGGGCGGTGCTCCGCGAGCAGGGCCAGGGCCTCGGCGTAGCGCTGCTGGCTGTAGAAGACCCGGGCCAGGCGCAGGAGCAGGTCCGGATCGTTCTGGGAGTGCTCCAGAAGCTGGAGCAGCTGCAACTCCGCGCCCACGAAATCCCCCCACAGGTTCAGGCGGTCGGCCCGGCGCAGGAGGAATTCCGGTTCGGCGGAGGCTGCCGCTTTGCGGTAGAGGTCGCGGGTTTCGACGTAGTGCCCCAGGGCGGCGTGGACGTCGGCCAGGAGCAGCAGGTGCGCGGGATCCTCGGGAAAGGCGGTCCGGAGGGCCTG
>CAZNSV010000306.1:0-4858 GCA_964575775.1 uncultured Desulfovibrionaceae bacterium | reverse complement strand
GAGGCCATCGGCGCCCTGGCCGGGGGCGTGGCCCACGACTTCAACAACATCCTCACCTCCATCATCAATTCCACGGAGCTGGCCCTCACGGACCTGGACGAGGCTTCCGCCACGGCCGAGGACCTGCAGCGGGTGCTCAAGGCCGCAGGGCGCGGGCGCCGGCTGGTGCAGCAGATCCTGGCCTTCAGCCGCCCCTCTCAGGAGGGCTTCCGCCCCACGGACCTGGCCGAGCTGGTGCGGGAGACCGTGGCCATTCTCAAGCCCTCCCTGCCGCGCAACATCGCCATCAGCGCCACGGTGGACGCGGACGCGCCCGTGGTCCGGGCCGACCCCACCCAGATGCACCAGGTGCTCATGAACCTCTGCACCAACGCCTTTCAGGCCATGGGCGAGGCAGGGGGCACCCTGGAGCTGCGTCTGGAGCAGTTGCACCTGGAGCAGGAGCAGGCGGACATCCTCAACCTGCCCCCTGGCTTGTGCTTCCGGCTCACGGTGGTGGACGACGGCCCCGGGGTGGAGCCCGCCTTGCAGGACAAGATCTTCGACCCCTTTTTCACCACCAAGGGGCTCAAGGAAGGCACGGGCCTGGGGCTGGCCATGGTGCTTGGCATCGTGAAGAACCACGGCGGCGCCGTGCGGGTGGAGAGCATGCCCGGACAGGGCGCGGCCTTCGAGGTCTACATCCCGGCCCGCAAGGCCAGGGTCATGCCCGCCCAGGCGCCGCAGCTCCCGCCCCCGGTCCATGAACCCGGGCAGGGGCGCATCCTGTTCGTGGAGGACGACGAGGACCAGCTGCAGACCATCCCGCGGGTGCTGGAGAGCCTGGGCTACGAGGTCCTGGCGCTGGGCAGCGTGCTGGAGGCCATGGCCCTGCTGGAGGCGGGGCAGAGCTTCGAGCTGGTGCTCACGGACTTCGACATGCCCGAGGCCAACGGCGTGGAGTTGGCGCGTTTCGTGGCCCGCATGCTGCCCGGCACGCCCGTGATCATGGTCTCCGGACGCGGGCGGGCTTCCGAGGTGGCCCAGGCCGTGCCCAACATCCGGCGCTTTCTGCCCAAGCCCTTCAGCCGGGACGAGCTGTCCCGGGCCCTGCGCGAGGTGCTGGGCACCAAGCCCGACGACCTCGGGAACAATGAACCATCCGCCCCCAGCTAGTGGAGAACAGACGCATGCCCCGCATTCTCATTGTCGATGACGACCCCGAAGTCCGCGAGACCATGGCCAGCCTCATCCGGCGGCAGAAGCTGGACTACGATGCCGTGTCGGACCTCGCCACCACGCGACGCCTGCTGGGGGAGCAGGCCTACGACGTGGTGCTGCTGGACGTGCGGCTGCCCGACGGCAACGGGCTGGACCTGTTGCCCGAGATCCGGGAACTGCCCCTGCCTCCGGAGGTGGTGATCCTCACGGGGCAAGGCGACCCGGACGGCGCGGAGCTGGCCATTCAAGGGGGCGTGTGGGACTATCTGGTCAAGCCCGCGCCCATCCGCCAGATCAGCCTGACCCTGCACCGGGCCCTGGCCTACCATGCCGAAAAGGCGGGCAAGTGCGATGCCCGGGCCCTGGACCTGGGCGGGATCGTGGGCAGCTCCAAGGCCATGCGCGCCTGTTTCGACGTGGTGGCCCAGGCCGCGTCCTCGGACGCCAACGTGCTGATCACGGGCGAGACCGGCTCGGGCAAGGAGCTCTTCGCCCGCACCATCCACGCCAACAGCCGCCGCGCCCGGGGGCCCTTCGTGGTGGTGGACTGCGCCGCTCTCACGGACACCCTGGTGGAGAGCACGCTGTTCGGCCACAAGAAGGGCGCCTTCACCGGGGCCGTGGGCGACCGCGAAGGCCTGGTCTCCCTGGCCCACAAGGGCGTACTCTTCCTGGACGAGGTGGGCGAGCTGCCCCTGTCCATCCAGAAGTCCCTGCTGCGGGTGCTGCAGGAGCGGCGCTTCCGCCCCGTGGGGGAAACCAGGGAGCGCGAGAGTGATTTCCGGCTGCTCTCGGCCACCAACCGGGACCTTGAGGCCATGGTGGCGGACGGGCGCTTTCGCAGCGACCTGCTCTACCGCATCAAGACCCTGCACCTGCACCTGCCCCCGTTGCGGGAGCGCGGGGAGGACGTCAAGGCCCTGGCCCTGGCCCGGGCCGACGTGCTCTGCGCCCGCTACGGGATCCCGGCCAAGGGTTTCGACGCGGACTTTTTCGACGTGCTGGCGGCCTACCACTGGCCGGGCAACGTGCGCGAGCTGCACAACGTCCTGGAGCTGGCCATCACTGCGGCCGGGCCGGACAAGACCCTCTACGCCATGCACCTGCCCATGGAGCTGCGCATCAAGGTGGCCAAGGCCCAGCTGCAGGCCGCCGGTGGGGGCGCGCTGGAACTCGCCACCCCCACGCTCCTGCCGGAGAGGGAGCAGGGGCCGGAGGAGCGGGACCTGCCCCTGCCTGCCTTGGCCAGGGGGCGGGAAGGCTTTCCCCAGCTCAAGGACTACAAGGACCGGGCCGAGCGGCAGTACCTCCTGCGGCTGACGGAGCTGAGCGGCGGAGAGGTGCAGTCCATGCTGGCCCTGTCCGGGCTGTCGCGCTCCCATCTCTATGCCCTGCTGAAAAAGCACGGCTTGTCCGGGCAGTAGCCCGACCGCGTCTGCCCCTGTCCTGATTTTCGGACGCCAGCCCCTGGTGCCAAGGCCACATTTGTCCGATTCTTCGGACTGAAGGTGTGTCGCAGCCTCCCTGGGCCTAAAAAGCAGTGCTATCCACAGGAAATTAAAGATCGTTTTGATGCGCAACCGTCCCGGCATGGTTCTTGGATATGCTGCCTAATCTCAGGCGCAAACCAGACCCCAACGCTCCGGGTTCCCTTGGCAGGGGAACCGGACAAGCAGGACAGGGGTGGTGGGGGCCGCCTGGAGTCGCAGCACAGGTTTCATGTCTGGCGATGTCCCGCCCTCCGGGGTGCTCGGGCCGCTTCGCTACCGTGCCATCGGTAGCTGGGAGTGGGGTGTATCCGGAGCGTGACGTCGCGGACAGCAGGGGAGGAGGGTGGCCGGGAGCCTCCGGAGTGCGCGAGGCCGCTCCTGCCGCAAGGCGGGGCGGACGCGGGACTCCGAGGGAGTGACCGGCACGGCGGTTCAACGCGTCGCCCGGTGGTCGGGGGGCGCACAACAGGGAGAGTTGCCCGATGTACAGTATTCTCGCTCTTGCACCGATTCTGACGGTGTTCATCTTTCTGGTCATCCTGCGTTGGCCTGCCAAAAAGGCCATGCCCTTGGCCCTGGTGGTCACCTCGGCCCTGGCGCTCACGGTCTGGCAGGTGCCCTTCGTGGTGGTGGGAGCCTCCGTCGTGCAAGGTCTGGTCATCACGGTCTCCATTCTCTGGATCGTGTTCGGCGCCTTGCTCATGCTCAACGCCCTGACCCAAAGCGGCGCGGTGGCCACCATCCGCCGCGGTTTCATGGACATCACCCCGGACCGCCGCATCCAGGCCATGATCGTGGCCTGGTGTTTCGGCGCGTTCATCGAGGGTGCCGCCGGTTTCGGCACTCCGGCGGCGGTGGCCGCGCCCCTCTTGATGGCGCTGGGCTTCCCGGCCATGGCCTCGGTGACCCTGGCGCTGATCATCCAGTCCACGCCGGTGTCCTTCGGCGCGGTGGGCACGCCCATTCTGCTGGGCGTCAAGACCGGCCTCACCGACCCCACGGTGCAGGACCTGGTGGCGGCCGCGGGCATGGATTTCATGGACTACGTGTTTGCCATCGGCTGGAACGTGGCCATCCTGCACGGCATCATCGGGACCCTGATCCCGCTCTTCCTGTCCGTGATCCTCACCCGCTTCTTCGGTAAGGAAAAGTCCATCGCCAAGGGCCTGGAAGTGCTGCCCTTCGCCATCTTCGCCGGTCTGGCCCTGACGGTTCCCTACGTGCTCACCGCCTACTTCCTGGGCCCCGAGTTCCCCTCCCTGGTGGGCGGCCTGGTGGGCCTGGCCCTGGTGGTGCTGGCTGCCAAGCACAAGTTCCTCACCCCCAAGACCCCCTGGGACTTCGCGCCTGAGAAGGAGTGGAGCCCCAGCTGGATGGGTACCTTCCGCAGCGACATCGACGCCGAGCGCAAGGGCATGACCCTGTTCAAGGCCTGGCTGCCCTACGTGCTGGTGGGCGCCTTCCTGGTCATCAGCCGCACCGTGGATCCCGTGAAGAAGCTGCTCACCTCCTGGAACGTTCCGGTCAACGACATCTTCGGCACCGGCATCAGCTTCAGCATGCAGCCCCTGTACCTGCCCGGCTTCATCTTCGTGCTGGCCGTGGCCTGCGCCTTCTTCATCCAGAAGATGAGCCCCACCCAGCTCAGCACCGCGGTGAGCAAGTCCTTCAAGACCACCCTGGGCGCCTCCTTCGCGCTGGGCTTCGCCATCCCCATGGTGCGCGTGTTCATCAACTCCGGCGGTAGCTACAACCTCTCCGGCCTGGCCAGCATGCCCCTCGAACTGGCCCAAGGCGTGGCTGCCCTGGTGGGCGGCGCCTGGCCCGCTCTGGCCGCGGTCATCGGTGCCCTGGGTGCCTTCATCGCCGGCTCCAACACCGTGTCCAACATGATGTTCTCCCTGTTCCAGTTCGGCGTGGCCACCGAGATCGGCGTGTCCCAGTCCGTGATCGTGGCCCTGCAGGCCGTGGGCGGCGCCGCGGGCAACATGATCACGGTGCACAACGTGGTGGCTGCCGCCGCGGTGGTGGGCCTCATGGACCGCGAAGGCGAGATCATCCGCAAGACCCTCATCCCCATGACCTACTACCTGATCTTCGCCGCCGTGCTCGGCTTCATCCTGCTGAACATGGGCTTCGGCGTGAACCTCAACGTCGGCGGATAACCA
>CAZNSV010000305.1:0-4864 GCA_964575775.1 uncultured Desulfovibrionaceae bacterium | reverse complement strand
CCGCGGCGGATGGCGTCGAGGAAGCCCCGCGCCTCGGGATCGAGGACCTCCAGCAGGGCCGCGGAGGGGTCGCCACGGAAGTCCATGCTCATCTTGTCGATTTCATCGAGGCAGAACAGCGGGTTGTTGAACTTGACCCGCCGCAGGGACTGGATGATCTTGCCGGGCAAGGCGCCCACGTAGGTGCGCCGGTGGCCACGGATCTCGGCCTCGTCGCGCACGCCCCCCAGAGAGAGACGCACGAACTCGCGCCCCGTGGCCCGCGCCACAGACTTGGCCAGGGAGGTTTTGCCCACCCCCGGAGGCCCCACCAGGCAAAGGATGGGCCCCTTGAGGCTCTGCACCAGCTTCTGCACGGCCAGGTATTCGAGGATGCGCTCCTTGGGCTTGTCCAGACCGAAGTGGTCCTCGTCCAGGATGCGCTTGGCCTCCTCGATGTCGATGTGGATGTCCTTAAGCGAGTTCCAGGGCAGGTCCAGGATCCAGTCCACGTAGTTGCGCACCACGGTGTACTCGGCGGAAGACGGCGGCGTCTGCCGCAGCTTCTTGAGCTCCCGCATGGCCTTTTCGCGGTTCTCGTCGGACATGTCCTTGGCCTTGAGCCGTTCCTCGAGCTCGGCCACCTCAACGCTGGGGTCGTCCTCGCGGCCCATTTCCTTGGAAATGGCCTTCATCTGCTCGTTCAGATAGTAGTCGCGCTGGTTGCGCTCCATCTGGTTCTTGACCCGGGACTTGATCTTCTTTTCCAGGGAGGTGATCTCGATCTCCCCTTCCAGCAGGGCGTAGGCCTGCTCCAGCCGGGTCTTGGTGTCGCGCTCCTCCAGCACCTCCTGCTTGCGCAGGTAGTCCACCTTCAAGTGGGGCAGGATGGCATCGGCCAACTTGCCGGGCTGGGTCAGGGAGCAGACCGCCATGATGGTCTCGGGCGCCAGCTTCTTGTTGACCTTGCCGTACTCCTTGAGGGACTCGTGCACCGCGCGCACCAGGGCCGCGGTCTCGGCGTCCTCCACCTCCACCTCGGGTACGGGCTTGACCTGCACCAGGGGGAATTCACGGTCCAGGGCGGCGCCGTCGCGCTCCGGATCCCAGGTGGCACGGTACATGCCCTCGAAGAGCACCTTGATGGTGCCGTCGGGCAGACGCAACAACTGTAGGACCTTGCTCACGGTCCCCTGGGTGAACAGGTCGCCGGGCAGGGGCTTTTCCACTTCCGGACGGCGCTGGGCCACCAGGAATATCTTTTTATCGAAATTGGCGAGGGCGTTCTCGATGGCCCGGATGGAGGCCTCGCGCCCCACAAAGAGAGGCACGATGGAACGCGGAAACATGACGACCTCGCGCAGGGACATGAGGGGCAGTTTCTCGCCCCCCGGCGGGGTCGCGGGCGTGATCAATTCAAAGTCCGTCATTCTGTTCTCCTGATTGCGGCAACTTGGTGAGGCCCGCCGCTGGGCGGGCGTTCCCGGGACGCCCCGGGGCCACCAGGAATGATAAGACCCGACATGGGAATGTCAAACCACTCGCGGCCGACACGGCTTGGGGGGCACAAACGGCGCTGCCCCAACGGCACGCAAGGCGCCGGGGGGCAGCGGCCGCGAGATGCGAGTCTGGGCCGAGACGGGTGAGCAGCCAGGAGCTCAGGTGGCTCACGAACCGGTCTTGGCCTCGGGATGATAGATCAGCAGTGGCTCGATGCCGTTTTCCACCACGGCACTGTTGACCACGCACTCCTTGACGTCGGTCAGGGAAGGCAGCCGGTACATGATGTCCAGCATCACGTTTTCCATGACGTTGCGCAGCCCCCGGGCCCCGGTCTTGCGTTCGATGGCCTGCTTGGCAATGGCGCGCAGGGAATTGGTGGTGAAACGCAACCGCACGTTGTCCAGTTCGAAGAGCTTCTGGTACTGCTTGGTCAGGGCGTTGCGCGGCTCGGTGAGAATGCGGATGAGGTCCTCCTCGGCCAGATCCTCCACGTAGGTCACGATGGGAATGCGGCCCACGAACTCCGGAATGAGCCCGAACTTCACCAGGTCGATGGGATGGACCTGGGAGTAGATTTCAGAAAGGGGCACGTCATCCTTGCTGCTGATCTTGGCCCCAAAGCCCAGGGAGGTCCCGGACATCCGCTGCTGAATGATCTTGTCCAGCCCGATGAAGGCCCCGCCCATGATGAACAGGATATTGGAGGTATTGAGGCGGATGAACTCCTGCTGCGGGTGCTTGCGCCCCCCCTTGGGCGGGATGTTGGCCTCGGTGCCCTCGATGATCTTCAGCAGAGCCTGCTGCACCCCCTCACCGGACACGTCCCGAGTGATGGAGGGGCTGTCGCCCTTGCGCGCGATCTTGTCGATCTCGTCGATGTAGATGATGCCCCGCGACGCGGTCTCGATGTCGTAGTCCGCGTTCTGCAGCAGCTGCACCAGGATGTTCTCCACGTCCTCGCCCACGTACCCGGCTTCGGTCAGGGTGGTGGCGTCCGCAATGGCGAAAGGCACCTTGAGCACCCGGGCCAGGGTCTTGGCCAGCAACATCTTGCCGCAGCCCGTGGGCCCCACCAGCAGGATGTTGCTCTTCTCCAGTTCCACGTCCTCCTGGACGTTGCCGGAGAAAAACACCCGCTTGTAGTGGTTGTGCACCGCCACGGCGAGAATCTTCTTGGCATGGCTCTGGCCGATGACGAACTCTTCGAGTTTTTCCTTGATCTCGGCGGGAGTCAGCAGACGCCCGTCCTTCATGTCTTCATTGATGCTTTCCTGGGCAATGATCTCGTTGCACAGGGCCACGCACTCGTCGCAGATGTAGACGTCCGGACCGGCAATGAGCCGCTGCACCTCGTCCTGGTTCTTGCCGCAGAACGAGCAGTGCAGTTCCGAGATCCCACTCTTCTTCTTATTGGCCATACGCTGCCTTCCTACTTGCTGTTGGCTTGCCCCTGGTCTGTCCGGGAAACCAGGATGTCGTCGATGATTCCGTACTCCTTGGCGTCCGCGGCGGAGAAGAACTTGTCGCGCTCGGCGTCCTTGGCGATTCTCTTGGCATCCTTGCCGGTGTGCTTGGCCAGGATGTCGTTGAGGATGTCCTTGAGGCGCAGGATTTCCTTGGCGTGGATGTCGATGTCCGTGGCCTGGCCGGACACACCCCCCAACACCTGGTGGATCATGATCCGGCTGTGCGGCAGGGCGTAGCGCATGCCCGGCGCGCCCGCGGCCAGGAGCAGCGCGCCCATGCTGGCGGCCTGCCCCAGACACAGGGTCGCCACCGGGGAGGAAATGTACTGCATGGTGTCGTAGATGGCCAACCCGGCCGTTACGGAACCACCGGGGGAGTTGATGTACATGTTGATCTCTTTTTCCGGATTGTCGGATTCCAGAAAGAGCAACTGGGCGCAGATCAGGCTGGAGACGTAATCGTCGATGGGTGTTCCCAGCAGAATGATGCGATCCTTGAGCAGCCGCGAGTAGATGTCGTAAGCTCGTTCCGTGCGGCCGGTCGTCTCGATGACGATGGGCACTGCGCCCCATACCATGGCGGGTCTCCTTTGCTGACGGTCAGATGACAAGGCTGATTTCGTGCCTTGAAGATACTACTTCCCCGTGAAGCGTCAAGCCCCCGGCAGGGCGAGCGCGTAATCCGGACTGCGTTGCGGCGCAGGTCAGGGGGCGGAGCCCACAGCTGCAGCCGATACATTCTTGTGGCTGCGGAGCCGACAGACTTGTCGGGTCCCACAGGAGACCGTGACCGGCCGTCCCTGTGGTTCCGCTCCCTGGACTGCCTTGCAGCCTCGGGCTGACCAAGCAATATCCGGACCAGGGAAAAAGGCGCCACCACCGCTTTTCCGGACCAGCGGCGGGGGCGCCTGGGGTCTATTCCTCGGCCTGCGCGGCCTTGGCGGGAACCTTGCGCACCTCGGCCTTGCCGTAGAGCAGTTCCATGGCCTTGTCCGCCAGCAGGCGGTTGCGCACCGGGATGATCAGTTCGTTCTCTTCGTGGTACTTCCGAAGCTGCGCGTAGTCCTCGCCCATGCGGCGGGCCAGCTGCCGGAAGTAGAAGTCCAGCTCCTGCTCGGAAACGTCCAGGGCCTCGCGCTGGGCCACGGTGAGCAGGAAGATTTCGGCCTTGGCCATGCTCTCGGCCTCGGACTTCAGCTCCTCGCGCAGCTGCTCCTCGGTGGTGCCCGTGGACTCGAGACTGCGGCCGCGCTGTTCCAGCTTGTTCTTGCGGTCCTGGATCAGGCGGTCCAGGTTGGCCTCCACCAGGGATTCGGGCAGATCGAACGCCACCTGCGCCAAGAGCTGGTCCAGCAGGCTCTTCTGCGCCACGGAGCGATAGAGCTGGCGACGGCTCTCCAGGTAGGAGTTACGCACGGCCTCGCGCATCTGCTCCACATCCTTGAACCCACCAGCCTTCTGGGCCAGCTCGTCGTTGACCTCGGGCAGCACGCGCTTCTTGATGGTCTGCAGCTTGACCTGCATCTGCACCGTCTTGCCGGCCAGCTCGGTGTTCAGGAAGTCGTCGGGAAAACTCATCTCTTCCGTGAGGACTTCGCCGGGGAGCATGCGCTTCACCATGTCCTCGAAGGCCGGCAGGGACTGCCCTTCGCCCAGCACCAACTGGAAGTTGTCGGCGTGGATGCCTTCCAGAGCCTTGCCGTTCTCGTCGTAGGCCACGAAATTGACCACCACCACGTCACCGTCAACGGGGTTGCGCTTCTCGGGCTCTTCCACCAGCTCGGCCAGCTGGTTGCGGATGCGGTCGAACACGGCCTGCACCGCGGTCTCGTCCACCTCGGCCTCTTCCTCTTCCACCACCTGCCCCACATATTCGGGCAACTGGAACTCGGGCATGATCTCGAAGCTCAAGGTGT
>CAZNSV010000304.1:0-4866 GCA_964575775.1 uncultured Desulfovibrionaceae bacterium | reverse complement strand
ACCTGGAACTGGATACGGCGCTGCTGGCCGTGCTGGCGGTACTTGGGGTGGCGGTGACGGCCAACATCAACATCGGCATCCGGCACCTGCTCCCGGCCTTTCCGTTCATGGCGGTCCTGGCGGGTTTCACCGTGGCCAAGGTCCTGGGGCTGGGGCGTCCCGTGTTGGCCTGCCTGTTGCCCGCACTGCACCTGGCGATCTTCGCCTTCGCCTTTCCCCGCTATATCAGTTATTACAACTGCGCCCCGCTTTGTACGCCGGAAAACATTGCCGTGGACAGCAATTACGACTGGGGGCAGGACCAATACCAACTGCTGGAGTATCTGGCCAAGTCCGGCCGCGACATGGCCTACATCGCGGAAATCCCCAGGCTGCCCATTGCCGCGGATTTGCCGCTGCAGATCCACTACCTCGACCGGGACGTCTTCATCCCTCAAGGCCTGCTCGCCACCTCCCTGACCTTCCTGAAGACGTTCAACTCCTTCAAGGAAATCCAGATGTGCTTCGAGCCCATCCACAGCATCGCAGGGACCATCATCATCTTCGATACCGCGGACCCCACCACCCTCAAGCCCCAATGCAGGCAGGTCCAGCCCGGGAGTCAGGGGCAAGCTCCAGTTTTTCCAAACTTTTTCCGTCCCTAGTGCAGGGGCGTGCAGGAGGAGGAAGGAGAGAGGGGGGGCTTGCCCGGTCTCAGCCCGGGATCACGGGCAGGTGCACCACGAAGGTTGCGCCGCGTCCGGGTTCGGACTCGGCCCAGATGCGGCCGCCGTAATGCTCCACGATGCGGCGGCAGATGGCCAGGCCCAGCCCCGTGCCCTTGGACGAGGAGCGTTCCTGCCCCGGTGCCTGGCTCTGGTAGAACATCTCGAAAATCCGCTCGAGATCGTGCTCGGGAATCCCCGGGCCGCTGTCGCGCACCTTGATCTCCAGGATCTTCCCTTCGATCTGGGCGGCAGAGAGCCCCACCTGGCCTTTTTCCGTGAACTTGTGGGCGTTGTTCAGGAGGTTGATCACCACCTGCAGCAGCTTGTCGCGGTCCATGACCACCAGCGGCAGGTCGGGGGGAATCTCGCTCACCAGGCGCAGCTGCGGCTTCTGGGAGAACTGTCCGGCCATGGTCTGCAGGGCCTCGTGCAGGGCCTGGGAGGGAGGGAAGGGCGCGTCCCGCCATTCTCCGGCCCCGGACTCGATCTTGTTGATGTCCAGAAGATCGTTCACCAGCCGCCCCAACCGCTCGCCCTCGGTGGCGATGACTTCCAGGTTGGTTTCGATGGTGCCTGCCTTGCGGGCCTTGAGGGGGTGCTGCGCCGCCTCGCCCATAAAGTGTTTCTGGAAGGTCTTGAGCGAGATCTTGGCAAAGCCGATGATGGAGGTCAGGGGCGTGCGCAGTTCGTGCGAAGCCGAGGACAGGAACGAGGTCTTGAGCTTGTCGAGCTCCACCAGCCGCTCGTTGGCCTGCTTGAGCTCCCTGGTGCGCATGACAACCTGCTGCTCCAGGTGTTCGTGGATGCGGCGGCGCTCCTCCTCGAGCTGCTTGTGGGCCGTGACGTCGCGCAGGAAGCCATCCAGGGAGACCAGATTGCCGGCTTCGTCGCGCACGGCCCGGGTGTCCATGGAGGCCCAGAACAAGGTGCCGTCCTTGCGTCGGAGCTGGGCCTCGAAGGCTTCCACCTTGCCGTGCTCCCGCAGCAGGCGCAGGTACTCCTGCCGCTCTTCCGGGTCATGGTAGAGCTGGCGCGCGATGTCGTGGACCTGGTCGATCATTTCCCGGGGTGAACCGTACCCTGCAATGCGTGCGTAGGCCGGGTTCACGGCCAGGAAACGCCCCTCCGGAATGGCCTGGAAGATAGCCACGGGGGCGTTCTCGAAAATCTCTCGGTAGCGGCGTTCAGCTTCCTTGAGTCGGGTCTCCGCCTGCTTGCGGGCCGTGATGTCGGTATGCGTGCCCACCATGCGGATGGGGCGGCCCTGGGCATCGCGCTCCACGATCTGGCCGCGTCCCAGGATCCAGGTGTAGCCGCCGTCCTTACGTCGGAATCGGAACTCGATCTGGTAGGTTTGCGTCTCCCCGGCCAAGTGGCGCTTGACCTCGTGCAGGGCGCGACCCAGGTCCTCGGGGTGGACCCGCTCTTTCCAGGCCTGGAAGGTACCAGGAAACTCGTTCGGGGCGTAGCCGAGCATGGCGTAGTACTTGTCGTCGAAAAAGGTGGTGCCCTGGACCACGTCCCAGTCGAAAATGCCGTCGTTCACGGCCCGCAGCACCTTGGAGAGTCGGCCTTCGCTCTCCTGCAGGGCCTGGCGGATGGCGTATTCGCCGGTCACGTCCCGAAAGACCAGCACCGCCCCCACAATCTGCTGCTGTGCGTCATGAATTGGGGCGCAGGTGTCGGCAATCTGGCGCTCCTGGCCGTCCCTGGAGAGGAGCAGGGTGTGGTTGGCCAGCTGGATCACCCGGTTTTCGTTCAGGGCTTGGCGCACTGGGCAGGGCGCCGGGGTGGAGGTCAGGGAGTCCTTGATGCGGAAGACCTCCGTGATGGGATGCCCCAGGGCCTCGGCAGCGCTCCAGCCCGTGAGGTCCTCCGCCACGATGTTGAGCCCGGTGACACGACCATCGGCATCGGTGCTGATCACGCCGTCGCCAATGGAGCGCAGGGTGGCGGCCAGGTGCTCCTCGCTCTGGCGCAACGCGGCCTCGGCCTCCTTGCGTTCCAGTATCTCGTGGTTCAGTCCGTCCAGGGTGCTGCGCAGCTCCTGGGCCATGTGGTTGAAGGAGCGAGTGAGTTGCGCCACCTCGCTCAGGGCGTCGTCCACCTCGATGGGGCGGGGCGATTCGCCGCGGGCCAGCAGTCCAGCCGCCGTATTCAGCCGCAGGATGGGGCGCGTCACCCGCTGAGCCAAGACCACTCCCAGGCCGGAAACCAGCAGCAGCGTCAGCACGGTGAGCACCAGGGTGCCGCGGTTGTTGGCTTCAATCCGCGCCATGAAGTCCGCTTCGGGAATTTCCACCACGATGAGCCAGTCCACGCCGTGCTGGTCCTGCAGGGGCGTGACCTGCAGGAAATGCCGCTCCTCATCGAGGGTGAACTCCAGCTGGGCAGCGGTGCTGATGTTACGCACGTGCCCGAACCGCTCCTCCAGGGCTTCGGCCGCCGTGCGCATGGCGGGATGGCCGGTCTCGGTGGCCAGCAAGCGGCGGGGGCGGGTTTCACCTGCACCGGGAACGAAGATCTGCTCCGGGGTGGAGCAGGCCACCAGCATGCCCGCGCTGTCCACGATGAAGGCGTGGCCGCTGGCGCCGATCTGCAGCTCCTGGAGGAACCGGGAAAGCTGGGCCAGGAATATGTCGGCCGCCACCACGCCGAGCAGCTCCCCACGGCTGTCGTACACCGGACGGCTGGCGGCAATGGCCATGTCCTGGCCGGTGAACAGGATGTAGATGTCGCTCCAGACGGGGCGCCCCTGTTCTTCCGCGGCGCGGTACCAGCCTCGGGTGCGGGCGTCGAAGTCGGGCAGGGAGGTCAGGAGTTCCGCCCGCCGTCCCGCGCTGTCCGTGGCGTACTTGAGAAACGGTCCGGCCGTGAAGTTCTCCGTGACGATGACGTAGCGCGAGTCCTGGGGCAGCTCCCGACCGCTGTTCACCAAGCCGCCACGAGTGTTGCCGAAGGACAGGCTGGTGACGGAGTCGAAGGCGTCGATCTGCTCCCAGAAGCTGCGTTCCATGGCCGCGGGATCTTCGGGGTCCAGGGCGCCCCTGGCGAGGGCGTCGGCATTGAGGCGGATCAGGAGCTGGGGCAGGTGGAGAAAGGTCTGGATGTGCTCGGCGATGCGCAGGGTGGTTTCTTGGCGCAACTGATCGGCCACGTCATTGATCGCGGCCCGGGAGTTGCGAAAGGAGAGGTACCCCGCCAGCCCCACACCAAGCAGCGAGATGGCCAGAAAGGGGACGATCAGGGCAAGTTTCAGCGGCAAGCCGCGTGACGATTGGTTCATTGTCCCCCGAGCCCCCCAGCCACAAGTCGCCCGTAAGTCGATGAGTTGGTTCATGGGCGGAACAAATCCGCTTGGTTGGCAGTTTTGCCTAAAAGAGGCCACTGCCGCAACTATTATTTCCAGAATGTGTTACGGGATTGTGAACCCGAGGCTCTCGTCCGTAACAAAATTACGCAAGCAGCTTCCTGCGCAGTACCGGGTGTTGCTCCCTCTGCTCTGGCGGGGTATGGCTGGGGCAGTAGAGAACGAACAGGACCGGCTTCGCGCACCACGAGTGCAGGACCCAAGGGGGGCGTTGCCCTTCGGGGACTTGGCCGACCTGATCCCGCAACCCAAAGGACGGAAGCCATGAACGAGACCCTCACCGCACCCCGGATCAAGGCCCTCAAGGGGCAGCGCAAGCTCTCCATGCTCACGGCCTACGACTATCCCACCGCGGCCTTGCTCGACCGCTGCGGCCTGGACATGATCCTGGTGGGCGATTCCCTGGGCATGGTGGTGCTGGGGCGCGACGACACCCTGGCCGTGACCATGGACGAGATGCTGCACCACTGCCGCGCCGTGGTCAGGGGCGTCAAGCGCGCCCTGGTCATCGCGGACATGCCGTTTCTCAGCTACGAGACCGGGCCGGAGCAGGCCGTGGCCAATGCCGGGCGGCTGCTCAAGGAGGCCGGGGTCCGCGCCGTGAAGCTGGAAGGGGGCGCCGCCCACGTGGCGCAGGTCCGCGCCCTGGTCAGGGCCGGCATACCCGTGCAGGGGCACATCGGCCTCACCCCCCAGCGCATCGCCGAACTGGGCGGGTTCAAGGTCCAGGGCAGGGGCGAGGAAGCGGCCAAGGCCCTGGTGGCGGACGGTCTCGCCCTGGCCGAGGCC
>CAZNSV010000303.1:0-4867 GCA_964575775.1 uncultured Desulfovibrionaceae bacterium | reverse complement strand
GTGCTCATCGGCGCCGGAGGACGCGCCGGAGGCAGCGACGCCGCCAACCTGCTCAAGCCCGCCCTGGCCAGGGGCGAACTGCGCACCATCGCCGCCACCACCTGGCCGGAGTACAAGAAATATTTCGAGAAGGACCAGGCCCTGACCCGCCGCTTCCAGACCGTGCGCATCGACGAGCCGGACATCGAAACCACCGTGGACATCCTGCGCGGCCTCAAGCCCCGCTACGAGGAGGACCACGGCGTGAGCATCCGCGACGATGCCCTGGTGGCCGCCACCGCCCTTTCGCGCCGCTACATCACGGGGCGCATGCTCCCGGACAAGGCCGTGGACGTGCTGGACACCGCTGCGGCCCGGGTCAAGATCAACCTGAGCCACCCCCCCGAAGAGCTCGACGAGCTGGAACGCAGCATCGACAAACACCGCCGCTCCATCCAGAACCTGGAGCAGGACCTGCGCAAAGGGGCGCCCACGGACCGGGACCTCCTGGCCGGGATGCGCTCGCGCCTGGCCGTGCTCGAGGAGCGGGCCATGGACCTGCGGCAGCGCTGGCGCCGCGAGCACCGCCTGGTCCAGGAGATCATCACCCTGCGCGCCGCGCCGGAGGAATCCGCCCAGCTGCTGGAGCAGCGCCTCCAGGACCTCGCGACCCTGCAGGGCGACGACCCCCTCATCCGCCACGAGGTGGATCCGGACGTGGTGGCCCGGGTCATCGCGGACTGGACGGGCGTGCCCCTGGGCAAGCTGTTGCGCGACCACGCCCAGGTGGTGCTGGGGCTGGAGCAGAGTCTCGGCCGACGCATCAGGGGGCAGAACCAGGCCCTGCAGACCATCGCCGGGAACCTCAAGGCCGCCACCTCCGGCCTGCGCGACCCCTCGCAGCCCCTGGGGGCCTTTCTCCTGGTGGGGCCCAGCGGCGTGGGCAAGACCGAGACCGCCCTGGCCCTGGCCGACGTCTTTTTCGGGGACGAGTCCTCCCTGGTGGCCATCAACATGAGCGAGTTCCAGGAGCGGCACAGTGTGAGCCGCCTCATTGGCTCGCCCCCGGGCTATGTTGGGTATGGCGAGGGCGGGCTGCTCACCGAGGCCGTGCGACGTCGCCCCTTCTGCGTGCTGCTCTTGGACGAGGCGGAAAAGGCCAACCCCGAGGTCATGCACCTCTTCCTGCAGGTCTTCGACAAGGGCGTGCTCACGGACGGCGAGGGGCGGGAGGTGGATTTTTGCAACACCATCATCTTCCTGACCAGCAATCTGGGGGCCGAGGCCGTGAGCAGCCTGTGCGCCGGCTCGCGCCCCGATACGGCCCAGGCCCTGGCCGTGGTGCGGCCGGAACTGCTGGCCCACTTCAAGCCCGCCCTGTTGGGGCGGCTCACGGTGGTGCCCTACCTGCCCCTGGATGAAGAGGCCCTGACGGAAATCGCCGCGCTCAAGTTGGAGCAGCTGACCCTGCGATTGCAGAACGGCAACGGCATGTGGCTGGAGTATTCCGAAGAGGTGCCGCGCTCCATTGCCCGGCGCTGTCTCGGCGTGGAGTCCGGGGCCCGGGGCATCGACCACGTGCTGGCCATGGACGTGCTGCCACGCATGAGCCGCGAGATTCTGGAGCAGATGCAGCAGCCCGCCGCGCCGCGCCGCGTGCTCCTGGACCTGGCCGGACGCGACGGCAAGGAAGGCTTCAGGCTGCGCTTCCGCAGCTGATTCAGGCTGCCCACGATTCGGCGTTCGTAGACCGCAACACCACCAGCTTCAGGCCTAAGGCTCTACGGGTTGTAGACCGGCCGCCGCTTGGCGTGACGGTTCCAGACCGCCTCCTTGCCCGCCTGCCCCAGCCCGGCGTCCCCCAACTGCTCCACCTTGGACGTGCTCAGCACGTAGCGGTTGTTGTAGCGCAGGGTGGCGGTGAGCACCGTGTTCTCCTGCACCGAAAAGTCCAGCACCAGGGCGTCCTCCTGTTGCACCGAGACCCTGAGCCCCCGCAGTACCAGCTCGGAGATGAGCAGCTCCCGGAAGGTTTGGGCAAAGGTCGTATCCCCGGGGGGGCGCACATAGATGGGGATGTAGGTCAGGTCCGAGCGCAGCATCAGGGCACCCTGCACGTCCTTGGCCACCATGGCGGCCAGGTCCTTCCAGCGCCGGGCCTGGGCCTCGCGCAGTTCGGCCCTGGTGGGCGGCGGAGGCGGGGGCGGTTGTTTCTTGGCGCAAGCCGCCCCCCCAAGGGCCAGGCCCAGCAGTATGATGCATACGGCGATCGTCATCCGGCGCATGACCGTCTCCTTTGCTCGTGAGTGCGTGGCCACGGGTGAAAAGGGGCCACCGGACCAACGGTTCCCCTTGCCGGGCTCCTGCGGGTCCTCTCCCAGGACTCATCGGCCGAATCCGCTGAATCTTTATCGGCGAGAGCGCACAACGGAAGCCGGAGGCAGGGTTCGAGACGAACCCTTCACGAATGTGACCCAGGCGGCACAACGAATCCGTTCTCTCGGGTTTGGCACAATAAAACAGCGGGGTCCGACACAGTTGCCGAACCCCGCCGGGAAGTGCGCCGTGCTGGCAGCTACTGCGCGATCTGGCGCTGCCGGTTCTGGATGTAGGCGTTGCGGAACGCGGTATAGGGATCCACGGCCGAAGCCTTGAGGGCGTCCACGGCGTCGATGCGGTCCGCCGTGGTCACGAAGGTCCGCGCCGCGCTGGGCACAAAGGCCTGCCACCAGGGGCTGGAATACGGCAGGAACCAAGGATCGATGAAGCTGATGGGATCGAGGAACCAGTCCCCCACCGTGCCCACGGAGTCCCGGGCCGTGCTGGGTCCCAGGAGGGGCCAGACGATATAGAAACCGTCGCCCACCCCCCAGGCGGCCAGGGTCTGGCCGAAATCCTCGGGCGGTGTAGGCGCGGCGGCCTGCTTGTGCTTGGTGATGTCCATGAGCCCCAGCCCCCCGAAGAGAGTGTTGCCCAGGAAACGCGACATTTCCACGCCCGCGGCCGTGACCTTGCCCTGCAGCAGGTTGTTCACGAAACGGATGGGAAACTTGAGGTTGTAGAAGAAGTTGAGCACGCCCTGCCGCACCGGCTCGGGGGTGACATAGGTGTAGCCCTTGCCCAGGGGGCGGAATACCCCTTCATAGAGCACGTCGTTGAAATGGTACCAGACCACGTTCCAGGGCCTGATGGGATCCGCCACCAGCCTGGCATCCTCGTCCCCGTAATCGTCGGTGAAGGAGCCCTCGAAAAAGGCCGCGTTCTTGGCGAGCCCCTGCTCCACCTGGGTGTGGGACGCGGTCACGGCGGGATCCTCGGCCTTGGCCTGGGGCTCGGCCGGGGCGGCGGCCGTGACCGGCGCGGCCTCTACGGCCTGCGGTGCGGGTCCCTGGGCCACTGTTTCCGGCGCCTGGGCGTTCTTGGTCGGAGCATGGGCACAGGCGGCGGTGAGCAGCAGAAGCAGCAACCCAACGAGCGCGAGATGCCGGTGTACGCAAGACCGACTCATACCAACCCCCTCCGGTACCGCTCCGGCTCCAGCCGGAGGCTGCCGCTGCGGGCGGTGCCGACTCTGGTGCGCACAGCGTTGATGAGGTCCGCGGGGGTGCCGTTGACCATGATTTCCAAGAACTGGGTGCGGTAGTTCTTGACCAGGCTCACGCCCTCGATGATCACGTCGTAGACCCGCCAGCCCTTGGCGGTCTGGGTCATACGGTAGGACATGGGGATGCGCTTGGCGCCCTGGACCACAATGGAGTCGATCTCCACGTTGCCGGTTTCGCTCTGGCGCATGGCCCCGAAGATGACCTGCTCGTTCTTGTAGGCCTGGATGCGGTCCATGTAGGTGGCGCTGAGCAGATCAGTGAAGGCTTGCACGAACTGCTCCTGCTCCTCGGGGGTGAAGCGCTTCCAGTGCAGGCCCACAGCCCGGGCCGAGAGTTCGTGAAAGTCGAAGACATCCTTGATGATCACTGTCAGGGCTTCGCGATCCTGCTGGTACTTGGCGGTGCCCTTGGCCCCGGGTTCCTGAAGCACCTGCAACATGGCGTCGATGCTGCTCTTGAGCGTGGTCTGGGGGTCGTCCCCAAACGCCTGTGGCGGTGCCAGCAGCGTCACCAGCAACGCCAGGAGCAGAACTTTGTTCAACATGCCGAAACTCCGAACTCGCGGTTACACATCGCCGAACACATATTTTCCGATCAGGGCTTCCAGATCGATGGCCGGTTCCGTTTCCCGGATCAGGCCGCCGTCCGCCAAATACTCCGGCTCCCCGCCGGGGGTCAAGCGCACGTATTTGTCGCCGATCAGACCGCTGGTCTTGATGGAGGCGATCACGTCCGTGGACAGGGCCACGTCCTTGCGGATGCGCAGGGTGACCACGGCCACGCCGAAGTCCTGGTCCAGGTCGATGCGCTCCACGCTTCCCACGGATACGCCCGCAATATCAACATCGGCACCGGGGCGCAAGCCCGAGACCGAAGAAAACCGTGCGCTCACGCGGTAACTGTCCCCGCCGAAGACCTCCAGCTTGCCCAGCTTGATGGTGAGATAGCCCACACAGAGCAGGCAGATGAAGACGAACACGCCGACCCAGGTTTCTTTTGCATACTTTTGCATACTCGGTTCCTTTGCCCCTTGTGGGGCACTGCTCCGTACTGCTACGGCGGCTGTCCGCCCTGCGGATCAGGGCCGTGGCTCCGCTCAAGCCCCGACCACCGCCCCGGGCAGGACCGGCATGTCCTCCTCCGTGGGGCGCCGGTCCAGAAAGCGCCGCACGTAGGGGTCCTCGGATGCGAAGAGTTCCTCGCGGCTGCCGGTGAACACACTGCGCCCCTCGTTGAGTACCAGAACGTAATCCGCGATACCGGCCAGGCTCTGCAAGTCGTGG
>CAZNSV010000302.1:0-4884 GCA_964575775.1 uncultured Desulfovibrionaceae bacterium | reverse complement strand
CGACACCCTGTCCGGGTTGGTCGGGCGTTCGGAAGATCTGGGGCGCACCCTCGCCCGGAATTCGGTCACCATCCAGCAGAGCATTGGCGAGGTGGTGTCGTCGCTGCAGTTCCACGACATCGTGCGCCAGCAGGTGGAGCACGTGGAGGAGGCCCTCCACGATATCGCCACCGTGCTCAAGGAAGGACAGTTCGGGGGGCAACAGCCTGAAGAGGCCGACCTGGCAGGCTGGATTTCCGACGTGGTGCACCTGCAGCGCCGCCAGGTCCGGAACGGAGCCGAGCGCTTCGTCCAGGCCGTGGAGGCCCTGAAGAGCCATCTGGAAGACGTGGCCGACAACATCCTGGACATGCAGCGCGGGATCACGGAGCTGCTGGGCCGCGATGTCCGTGGGGGCAGCGGCACCCTGCTGCACATCGAGGCCACCGTGGACGGGATGCTGGAGACCATGCAGACTTTTGCCCACCAGGGCGAGGAGATCGGCCGGACCATGGGCTCGGTGGCGGGCACCATCGCCGAGATCAGCCAGTACCTCGGGGATATCGAGGAGGTGGGCGCCGAGATCGAGCTCATCGCCCTCAATGCCAGCATCAAGGCGGCCCACACCGGGGAGCAGGGCGCGGCCATGGGCGTGCTGGCCATGTCCGTGCAACAGCTCTCCAAGGAAGCCAGCCTGCAGACCGAGGAGGTGGCCCGGGTGCTGCGCAAGGTGGCCGAGGCCGCGGACATGCTGGGCTCGCGGGCTGCGGCCTTTCTGGACACCTCCCAGGTGCAGGGCATGGTGACGGCACTCAAGGGCCTGCTGCAACGGCTCAAGGAACTGGACGGCGTGGTGGCCGCGGGTTTCGGCCGTTTGAGCGGGCAGAGCGCCCAGCTGGGCGAATCCATCCGCCGGACCAACGCCGGAATCGGGTTCCACCAACAGGCGGCGGCCTTGCTCAACAAGGCAGAGGAGAAGCTGGTCCAGCTGGAGAGCCGGGCAGTGGAGCTGGCGCCCGAAGGTGACGAGCGACAGCGGCCCGAACGCTTGCGCGCCCTGCTGGAGCGCTATACCATGGATGCCGAGCGCCTGGTGCACCAGGAGCTGCTCCAGGATCCCCACATCGCGGTGGGGAAGCAGGAGTCAGGGGGGGGCGACTGGGACAACGTCGAATTGTTCTGAGCGGCTGAAACCGATTCCGTTCCTTCGGGAAAATACCCGTTGCAGAGGATTCTGCGATGTATTATGCAGGGATAGGTGTAACCGGCCGTCAGGATGCTTAGCATGACGGTTCGAGAGGCCGGGACAAGGAGGTGTGATGACCAAGACCATCATGACGGTGGACGACTCCGCCAGCGTGCGGCAAATGGTGTCCTTCACGTTGAAAAACGAAGGCTACACCGTGATCGAGGCCTCGGACGGCAAGGATGCCCTGGGCAAGCTCAAGGGCAAGGTGGATATGATCATCACGGACCTGAACATGCCCAACATGGACGGCATCGAGCTCATCCGCTCCGTGCGGGCCCTGCCGGCCTACAAGTTCATTCCCATCGTCATGCTCACCACCGAGTCCCAGGCCTCCAAGAAGCAGGAAGGCAAGACCGCGGGGGCCACGGGGTGGATCGTCAAGCCTTTCAAGCCCGACCAGCTGCTGGCCGTGGTCAGGAAAGTGCTCGGGTAATCCATGCTGCGGGCGGACGTGCAGCGACACGGGATCACGGGCCCCGCACCGGATCCGGCAACCGGGGGGTAGGCCATGTCCCGCGAGGACATGAACAGGCAGGCTTTTCAGGAAGAAGCGCACGATCTGCTGGCGGAACTGGAAACAGCGCTGCTGGAACTCGAGCAGGCGCCCGGGAATCAGGAGTTGATCGACCGGGTGTTCCGGGCCATGCACACCATCAAGGGCTCCGGGGCCATGTTTGGGTTCGACGACATCGCCGCCTTCACCCATGACGTGGAAACCGTTTTCGACCAGGTGCGCAACGGCCGCATGTCCGTGTCTCGCGGGCTCCTGGACCTGACCCTGGCCTCCCGCGACCATATCGCCTACCTGTTGGCCTGCGCCGAGAGCGGCGACGAGGTCAACCTCGACAAGGGGCACGCCATCACCGCGGGCCTGCGCGCCCTGCTGCCCGAAGACCTCGCCGAGGAGCGGGGCAAGGCCGCCGACCAGACCGACGAGGCGGACCAGATAGCGGCGGAGACCGTCACCTACCGCATCCGTTTCAAGCCCCATCAGGACTATTTTCTCTTCGGCAACAACCCCCTGGTGATTCTCGAAGAGTTGAGCGAATTGGGCTATGCCAAGGCCTTTCCGCATTTCGAGGACGTGCCCCCGTTGGAGGAGTTCGACCCCGAGGCCAGCTACGCCTGGTGGGACGTGCTGCTGTCCACGTCCCAGGGGCAACAGGCCATCCGCGACGTGTTCCTCTTCGTGGAGGACGAGTGCGAAGTGCAGTCCGACCTCATCGACCGGGGCGGCAGTCTGGACGACGAGTCCGACTACAAGAAACTGGGCGAGATCCTGGTAGAGCGCGGGGACATCCGGGCCGAGGACCTGGCCCGCATCCTCGAGGATCGCAAGCGCATCGGCAACATCCTTGCCGAGTCCGGCATGGTCAGCCCGGAAAAGGTCCAGAGTGCCCTGGAAGAGCAGCAGACCGTGCGGCGGTTGCGCGAGCAGCGCTCCGTGCAGCAGAAACCCCAAGAGCAGCAGGTCTCCAGCCTGCGGGTGGCGGCGGACAAGCTCGACTACCTGGTGGACCTGGTGGGCGAGTTGGTCATTGTCCAGGCCCAGATTTCCCAGATGTGCAGCGAGCGCAAGGACTCGCAGCTCACCACCCTGGCCGAGGAGCTGGAGCGCCTCAGCGACGAGCTGCGCGACTCCACCCTGAACATCCGCATGCTGCCCATCGGCACCACCTTCAGCAAGTTCCGCCGCCTGGTGCGGGATCTCTCCGCCGACCTGGGCAAGGAGATCGAGCTGCAGACCCAGGGAGCCGAGACCGAGTTGGACAAGACCGTCATCGAGCGCCTCAACGATCCGCTGGTGCATCTCTTGCGCAACAGCATCGATCACGGCGTCGAGACTCCGGGGCAGCGCAAGGAGGCCGGCAAGGACCCCGTGGGGCAGATCCTGCTGGTGGCCGAGCACTCCGGGGGAGAGGTGATCATCCAGATCACGGACGACGGCAAGGGCATCGACCCCGAGATCGTGCGGGCCAAGGCCGTGGAACGGGGGCTGCTGCATCCGGACGAGTCCCCCAGCGAGCAGGAACTGTTGATGCTGATCTTCATGCCCGGCTTCTCCACCGCCGCCAAGGTCACCAACGTCTCGGGCCGGGGCGTGGGCATGGACGTGGTCAAGCGCAGCATCGAGGAGCTGCGCGGCAATGTCTCCATCCAGAGCAGGAAGGGGCAGGGCACCACCATCACCATCAAGCTGCCCCTGACCTTGGCCATCATCGAGGGGCTGCAGATCGAGGTGGGGCGGGAGTTCTACGTGATGCCCCTCTCGCTGGTGGAGGAGTGCGTGGAACTGGTGCGCAGCGAATTGCGCAACAGCAATGAACAGATCGTGAACCTGCGCGGCGAGATCGTGCCCTACATCCGGCTGCGGGAGTGGTTCGAGGTGCCGGGGGAATCGCCCCCCATCGAACAGATCGTGGTGGTCCGGGTGGGCGGGAGCCGCGTGGGCATCGTGGTGGACAACGTCATCGGCGAGCACCAGACCGTGATCAAGAGTCTGGGCAAGGTGTACAAGAACGTACAGGGCATTTCCGGCGCAACCATCAAGGGCGACGGTACCATGGCCCTGATTCTGGACGTGCCGCAGCTCATCCAATCCGTTGCCCGGCGTTAGGCAGCGGAACAGTCACGCGAGGTTTGCTGAGAGTCATGGGCAAGATCAAGGTGCTGGTGGTCGATGATTCCGCCATGGTGCGGCAGACCCTGGCGGAAATACTGTCGTCGGACCCGGCCATCGAGGTTGTGGGCACGGCTTCCGATCCATTCGTGGCGGCCAAGCGCATGGAAGAGGTGGTGCCGGACGTTATCACCCTGGACGTGGAAATGCCGCGCATGGACGGCATCACGTTTCTGCGCAAGCTCATGAGCCAGCACCCCATCCCGGTGGTCATCTGCTCCACCCTGACGGAAGAGGGCGCCGAGACCACCCTCAAGGCCCTGGAGTACGGGGCCGTGGAGATCATCACCAAGCCGCGGGTGGGCACCAAGCAATTTCTGGAAGAGTCCAAGATCCGCATCTGCGACGCGGTGAAGGCTGCGGCCGGAGCCCACGTCAAGAAGGTGGCGCCCTCGAGCCTCAAGGTGGAGCCCAAGCTGTCCGCCGATGTCATGATGCCCAACACCCCGGTGAACCGGGCCATGATTCAGACCACGGAAAAGGTGGTGGTGGTGGGCGCGTCCACCGGGGGCACCGAGGCCCTGCGCATCTTTCTGGAGGCCATGCCCCGGGACTGCCCCGGCATCGCCATCGTGCAGCACATGCCCGAGCGCTTCACCGCAGCCTTTGCCCAGCGGCTCAACGGCCTGTGCCGCATCACGGTGAAGGAGGCGGCGGACAACGACACGGTGCTGCGGGGGCAGGCGCTCATCGCTCCGGGCAACCAGCACATGCTGCTCAAACGCAGTGGCGCGCGCTATTACGTGGAGGTGCGGGACGGTCCTTTGGTGCGGCGGCACCGCCCCTCCGTGGATGTGCTGTTCCGTTCGGCTTCGCGCTATGCTGGCCGCAACGCGGTGGGCGTGATCATGACCGGCATGGGCGACGACGGCGCCATCGGCATGAAGGAGATGTTCGACGCCGGAGCCTACACCCTGGCCCAGGACGAGGCCAGTTGCGTGGTCTTCGGCATGCCCCAGGAGGCCATCAAGCTGGG
>CAZNSV010000301.1:0-4906 GCA_964575775.1 uncultured Desulfovibrionaceae bacterium | reverse complement strand
GTAGGCGAAACCCACCGGGATATACCCCAGGACGATGGGGGCGGCCTGCTGCAGGGCCACGGTCAAGGGCCCCTCGGGCATGTGCCGCCAGACGGCTTGCATGGCTTGCATGGATCTGCTCCGCTGCGATTTGGAAGGCTGCGGCATTGCTGTCTCCCGGCTTGTGTTCTGCCTGGTTTTCTGTCAGGACGACAGAGACAGTTTTCGTTGAATGTTATATGACAGCGACCCCGAGAACCGGCACAGCCCGGTCCTTGCGGGGGCGTGGAGCCTGCCATGGAGCTGCAGCACAGCGAAGTCTTCCGCTACCGCCTGGTGGAGCGGCGCATCCTGGAACTCATCGAGGGCGGAGCCCTGAGTCCGGGCAGTCGCGTCCCTTCCCTGCGCCAGATGAGCACGACGCTGAACGTGGGCATCGCCTCGGTGAATCATGCCTATCTCGAACTGGAGCGCAAGGGGATTCTGGAAGCCCGCCCCAGATCGGGATTCTTCGTGCGCCAGGCCGCTGCCGGGCTGGAGTTGCCCGCGGCCAGACAGGGGCGCCCCAGCGCGCCGCAGATCAGCACCCGCTCGGGTTTGATCCGCACCGTGCTGGAGTGCGTGGGCGATCGGGATCTGCTGCCCTTCGGGGTAGTCTGCCCCGAAGAGGCCCTGCTGCCGGGCAAGGCCCTGGCCCGGCTGACCGCCACCGTCCTGCGGGAGCGGCCGGACCTGGCCCTGAACTACGCCCCTGTGCCGGGCAGCGTGGCCATGCGGCGGGAGCAGGCCCACCGGCTCTCCGAGCAGGGGCTCGGCTGCTCCCCCGAGGACGTGCTGATCACCAACGGCTGCATGGAGGCCCTGAGTATCGCCCTGCGCTGTCTGACCCGCCCCGGAGACGTGGTCTGCATCCAGTCCCCCACCTACTATTGCTTTCTCCAGCTCCTGGAGACCCTGGGGCTGCGGGCCGTGGAAATCCCCTCCTGCCCCACCACGGGTATCGACCCCGGCGCGGTGCGCGCGGCCGTGAACCGCTACGATGTGAAGGCCTGCATCTTTTCCGCCAACTACAACAATCCGGACGGCGCCGAGACCCCGGACGAGGCCAAGGCCGAGATCGTGGACATGCTCGGGGGCGCGGGCATCCCCCTGGTGGAGGACGACGTCTCCGGGGACCTGCACTTCGTGCCCCAAAGGCCGCGCTGTTTCAAGCACTTCGATGACAAGGGGCTGGTGCTGACCTGTTCGTCCTTTTCCAAGACCATGGCCCCGGGCTTCCGGCTGGGCTGGATCATGCCGGGGCGGTTCATGGACAAGGCCCTGGAGCTCAAGGCCACCACCAGCGTCTGCAGCGTGAGCCTGACCCAGGAGGCCGCGGCCGCCTTCCTGCGCAGCGGCCAGTTCGACAAGCACCTGGTACGCTTGCGGGGGCAGGTGCAGCAGGTGATGCGCACCATGAGCCACCACGTGGCGGCGCTCTTTCCCGAAGGCACGCGCATGACCCGCCCCGATGGGGGGCTGGTGCTCTGGCTGGAGCTGCCCCCGGAGGTGGACGCGGTGGAGCTCTTCCTGCGGGCGCGGGCCAAGGGCATCGGCATTGCTCCGGGACCCATCTTCACCACCCAGGAGGAGCGCTTCGGCAACTGCATCCGGCTCAGCTGCGGGGTGGGGTGGAGCGAGCGGATCCTGGCCGGACTTGGGCGCCTGGCCGAACTGACCGCTGAACTGACCGGGCAGGGCGCGGTACGGAGCACCGCGCGGCGGGCTGGCCACGTGCATTGAGGTCCCGCAAGGCCGGTTGGCGTGCGGCGGGGTGCCGAGGCATCAAGGGCAGGGGGCGTGCCCCCTCCTTTGGAGGGAGGGAGCGCGCCAAAGAGGGGTCAGACCGCTCTGGCCTGTTTGAGTTGGTCCAGGGAGTGCTGCAGGTCGGTGACGGTGGTGTTCAGGGTTTTGATGAAGGCCACCCCGAATTCGTCGCCGTCGCTCCAGACCGTGCGGCAGGGGATGTCGCCGCTTTCCAGGTTCTGGCCAGGCAGCTGGATGTTGCAGGCGAAGATGTCGCCGGGGTGCGGGGCCTGGTGGGCGTCGGTGCTCAGAAGCCTGAGCCTGGCGCCGCCGGGGGTGATGTCGATGAGGGAGACCCGCAATCGCTCGCCGTTCTGGACAATTTCGCCGAAATGGTTGAAACCGTAAGCCTTGAGGATGATCCTGGTGCTGAACTGAGCCTGCTGGGCCTTGTATGGGCTGTTCATGGACTCATCTCCTTCAGTTGCTTTCCAGCAGCTCCCCCGCCGGGCTGACACTGGGGGCGAGATCGAGTCCGTAAAAGCGGTGGATCAGTTCCCGGCGGCAGGGCTCGGTGCTCTCCTGATTCTCGCAGTACTTCTCGACCATGCCCTTGACGAGCAAGTTCTGGCAATTCTGGTACTTTAGGTAAAAGGAGCAGATTTCCCGTTCCCGACACATGACGCGCCCCCTCGTAGAAAGATGTAGCGGCTAATGGTGAGTTGCGACTGGTCTCAGTGTAAAGCAATGTTGCTCCAACCGGACGCGTTGTCTATCAGGGAAGTCCTACACGGTCGTAGTTTGTTGACGAGTTTTCCGCAACACGCGGCAGTGGCGGGAGAAAAAATATGCGCGGGCTGGTTCCAGGGACAGCGGCCAGGCGCGGGGAGTGTGCATGTTTCCACTCAAGGACAGCATCCCCAGGGTGCACCCCAGTCTGGCGGTCTGGGCACTTATGGGCGTCAACGCCTTGGTCTTTTTCTACCAACTGGGTTTGGGGCGGATGGAACTCGTCACCCTGCTCCAGCTCTGGGGGCTGGTGCCCCTGCGTCTGCTCGATCCACAGTGGGCCCTGGGCGTGGGCTACCCGGACAGCGGCCTGGCCACCCTGGTGACCTACACCTTCCTCCATGCCGGGTGGCTGCATTTCCTGATCAACATGTGGAGCCTGTGGATCTTCGCGGACAACATCGAGGACGTGATGGGCCCCTGGCGGTTCCTGGGATTCTACTTCCTGTGCGGGGCCCTGGCCGGTCTGGCGCATCTGGTCATGGAGCCGTCGTCCTTTCGGCCCGTGGTGGGCGCTTCGGGCGCCATCGCCGGGGTCATGGGCGCCTACTTCCTGCTCTACCCCCACGCCAAGGTCCTGACCCTGATCCCGGTGTTCATCTTCCCGCTCTTCGTGGAGCTTCCGGCCCTGCTCTACCTCGGGTTGTGGTTCCTGCTGCAGCTCTTCTCCGGGGTGGCCGGGCTGGGCCAGGAAGCAGGGGGCGTGGCCTTCTGGACCCATGCCGGGGGCTTTCTGGCGGGCATGCTGCTGCTGCCGCTTTTCCGCATCAAAAGCCGCTGCTACTATTGCTACGACCCGGACGGGCGGCGCATCCCCTATCGGGAGCGAGGGTTGCCCCCACAGTGATCACCTTGCGGGGGCACTTGCGCGGCACGCGCGCCACCGTGTATATTGCGGGCACCATTCCCACATCTTTCTCACGGAGGCAGCCATGAGCGGCGACGGATTCACGCAGGTGGTGCTGATCAACGGCCAGGAATGCCCCTACGATCCCGAGCGGGAACTGGCGCAGATCTACTGCGACAGCTGTTCGGCGCTGAACGAGGTGCAGGTCTTCATCGAGAACGGCGAGGTGGTCTTTCAGGGGTTTGTCTGCGAGAAGTGCAACGCCTGGAACGCGCCGCAGAGTTGAGGGGGAACTGCTCGGCGGCAAGGCGTCGGAGATTGGTCCCGGGCTTGACCGGGGGCGACGATGCGGTTATCGATAGCCGATGATTCTGATCAAGGCTGGATAGACGCATGTCCAACGGCGACGTTACCCTGACGCATCGCGACTTGGCGCAGGCCCTTGGGGTGTCCGAAACCACCATCAAGAGCTACCGCCGCAAGTTCCCCCTCTTCATTCCGCTGTACAGTCAGGGCAAGCCCCTGCGCTTCAAGCCCCAGGCCCTGGAAGTCTGCCGGACCATCCGGGACGGGTTTGGTGCGGACCTTTCGGTTGAAGAAGTTCGCTCGCGTCTTTCCTTGCAATTCCCCGATGTTGTCAAAAATCGTAAGGATTCGGTAAGTGTCGAATCTCCCGGCGCTGCCCCTGTGGAGGTGCCCCTGGCCGGGTCCCTGCAGTCCCTGGCCCTGGCCATGGAGCGGCTGGCCAAGGCCCAGGAAGAGACGCACCGCCGCCTGGGGCAGGTGCAGGAGATCATGGGGGATTTCCTCACCCTGCAGCTGGGGCGCGAGGACGCCTTTGCCCGGGGGGTGGAGGCGTTGCAACAGAGCTGGGAGCGCTCCCTGGGGGAGTTGCGGTTGGAGCGCCCCCAGGTGGAGGCGGCTCAGTCCGCTGCCTCTCCAGATGCCACGGATGGGGCAGGGCTTGCGGCACCGCCAGGGGAGCAGGGGCGGACCCTGCGCGTGACAGTGCAGAACGTCTTTGGCGAGAGCGCCGAGTATCGCATCGCCAGTGGGTTGGAACCCCGGTCGGTGTCGGCACCTGAGCCCGCATCAGCAGGGGAGGGGGCGCAGGCCCCGACCGAACCACCCAGGTTGCTCACGGTCCTGCCTTTGGTGGTGCGCTCGGCCACCGGGGAGTACCTGGGCGTGGCGGGCAAGGCCGAGGGGGCCTTTTGCCTGCAGGACCTGGACGCCTTGTTGGGGCGGGCCTATGCGCCCCCGCATCATTTCGGCAGGGAGTGGCGGCACCTGGGGGGCACGGCCTGGCAGTTGCGGCTGGAGCAGGCGGATGCCATCCGCCCCCAGCGGTATGTGCTGGAGCTGGAGCCCGTGCAGACGCCCAAGGGCAACACGGTGACCCTGTTGCGGCGCTTCGAGGTGCAGGGGCGCGAGATGCCGCCGCCCAATCTTTATGCGCTGATCCGTCAGTTGAAGGCCCCGGTGTAAGGGTTTAGAGCATTGTAA
>CAZNSV010000300.1:0-4959 GCA_964575775.1 uncultured Desulfovibrionaceae bacterium | reverse complement strand
TGTCGCCGGCGGGCTCGAGCTTCAGGCTCTCAAGGCCGGCGCTGTCCAGGCTCAGGATGCGCCGGTCGCGCAGGTCAAAGGCGGACTTGTCCAGGCGCTCCCAGTCCTTGGGATCCAGCAACAAGGGCAGGGGCAGGCTGGGGGTTGCGGCGAGATAGCGCGCAACGGTGGCAGGGGCGAGGTGGGCCGCGTGGTCTTCGCTGGGTGGCGCAGCTTGCGGGGGCAGCTCACGCAGCTCGATGCGCAGGGGCTCCTGGTCGGCCGCGCGGCTGACGGTGAAGCGCAGTTCCCGGCCGCCGGGGGCTGCCACCGCATCGGTCAGGATGTCCTGCCCCTGAAGATTGCTGAGCAAATGCAAATACATATCCAGTTCCTGCAAGGCAACTGGTTCGTCCACCAGGGCCTCGGGGGCCGCAAAAGCCCAGCCCGCGTCCGTGCGCTGGACCGCCCAGGTCTGGTCACCGGCCACTTCGAGGCGCTGGACGCTTTCTGGATGCAATTCCGCCACGCGCAAGTCGTAAAAATGTTTGGGGAACTTGCCCAACTGCTCGACGTAGCCCTTGTCCAGGAGCAGGACCCCGGGCTCCGTGTCGCTCTGCGCATAGATCCCGTCAGCGGCGGGATTGGGGTTGCCAAGCCGCAGCGTCCATTCGCTTTCCCCGGTCATGGTAAGCACGGTGGACGGATTGTCCAGTCCATACTGGGCCAGCTCTTCCGCGCTCGGCGCTTCCTCGGCGGCGTGCAGGCGGCGCTGGGGTGGGTTGAAGCGCAGGAAGTTCAGAAGGCCGTCGACCTTGTCGGCGGCGGCGCGCAGGGGCGGCAGCATCCCGCCCACCCGGCTCAGGAACCACTCCCCGGTCTCGCGCTGCAGGATGAACTCTCCAGCCGGGCTCTGCAGGCGCAGGGTGACCACGTCGGCGGCGGACACGGGGGGCCAGGGGCCCAGTGCGTCGGGCAACTCGGTGCTTGGCTCGGGCCAGAGGTAGACCGCGAGCCAGATCACGGCTGCCAGACCGGCCAGAATGAGCAGGCGCTTGTTCATTGTTCCGTTACGCCCCTCACTTGACCTTGCGCCGACCCAGGGCCACGAGCACGGCCGCAAGCAGGCAGAAGCCCGGCACCAGCAGCAGGGGCACCCAGGTGACCAGCAGGCGTTCCGGCACCGAGAGCAGCAGGAACACGTTGGCTGCCTCGGGCTTGCTCACGCTGATCAACCCTTCGCGCTCGAGCAGCCAGTTGGCGCTGTTGCGGGCCAAGTCCCGGTTGCCCGAGAGGTTCACATAGCGGTCCGTGAGGAAGTCCTGATCCGCGAAGACCACGGCCCGCTGTCCGCTGGCCGCGCCCTCGGCGGCTTCGCCCTCCACCACGGCGGCCAGCCACAGGGGGCCGGAGCGGTCCTCCTGCTCGTTGAACTCGGCGGTGCCGGCGCTGCGCAGCGCTTCCAGGTCGGTTTCCAGCCAGGATTGGGGCGTGCTGCGGCCGAGGTATTCCACCCGGGGGCGCACAGCCGCGCCCTCGGGCACTTCCAGGGCCTCCAAGGCCACGGCCGTGGGGAACACGGTCATGAGGCTGAAGTCCCGGGTCACGGCGTGCAGCCCATAATCCTGGACCAGGGGCGCCATGGGATCGCCCACCAGCAGCCGACTCACCGGGTCCACCACGAAACCGTGCAGGCGCTGCAGCCCGAGGGTCTGCAGCCAGCCGTCCAGGTTGGTGGGCTGCTCGGCGGAAAGTGCGATGAACAGATGACCACCCTTGGCCCAGTAGTTGTCCAGGACCTTGAGTTCGTGGTCGAAGAAATCCTTGGTGGGGCCCAGGATGAGGAGGGCGTCCGCATCCTCGGGCACGGTGGTCTCGCGGGCCAGAGTCAGGGGCAACAGGTCCGCGCCCTGCTCCGCGAGGGTCTTGGCGAACTGGCTGCAGGAGCTTTCGTCACCGGTGCGGAAGTCCGTTTCCCCGTGCCCCTCCACGAAGTAGAGCTTGGCCCGTCTGGCGGCGCTGACCCGGATATAGGCGTTGATGAGCTTTTCCTCGTCCGGGAAAAGGACCTTTTCCTGTTTCTCGCCGGAGAGCAGTACCACGGTGCCGCTCTGGGTGACGTCGTACTCCCTGGCCCGGAAGGGGGAGCGGTCGGGGTCCACGAATTCGTAGGTGAAGCCGGGAGCCTTCTGGCTGAAGAGCTTCAGGAGTTCTTCGATGTGGGTGCGCTCGGAGGGGCGGTAGAACACGGCCGCGGTGACGGCGGCGCCGCTCTTGGCCAGGATATCCGCGGTCTCGGGGGACAGGGAGTAGCGCTTGGAGGCGGTGGAGTCCCAGCGCAGGTCGTACTTGGCCAGGAGGACGTTGAGCCCCACCAGCAGGGCCAGTCCCAGGACGCCCGCCAGGGCGGATTGCGAGAGGCGTTTCCAGTGCATGATGTCACGCCCTCCAACGCTGGTTTTCCAGGCTCAGGACGGAGAGCCAGGAGAAGCCTACTATGAAGGTGAGGTGGTACAGGCAGTTGCCAGCATCGAGGATGCCCTTGGTGAAGGGGTCGAAGTGACTCATGGGCGAGAGCTGGGACAAAAGTTCCACCAGCGCCCCTTGCCCGACCTCCGTGGCCCAGGACAGCAGCCAGAGCAGGAGCAGGGCGGCGAAGGTGAGCACGGCGGCCACGATCTGGTTCTCGGTGAGCGAGGAGAGGAACAGACCCAGGGAGGCGAAGCTCAGGCTGAGCAGGAACAGTCCCAGGTAGCCCAGGAGCACGGGCAGGAGCTCGGGCTCGGAAAAGAGGAAGAGCAGGCCCGGCGCCAGGGCCGAGAGCCCCAGCAGCACGGCCAGCAGCACCCCCAGGGCCAGGAGCTTGCCCACCACGATGTGGTGCTCGCGCAGGGGGTAGCTGAGGAGCATCTCGAAGGTGCCCATGCGCTTTTCCTCGCTGAAGCCACGCATGGTCAGCAGCGGCAGGAAAAAGAGCAGGATGACCCCGGTGTTCTGGATGAAGGGCGCGATGATCATCTCGCCGGGGGTGAAGTCCGTGATGTTGGGGTTCTGCATCACCTGGATGCTGATGAGTTCGAAGTACTGCACGCCGGTGGCGAAAAAGTAGCCCGAGACGAGCAGGAAGCAGGCCATGACGATGTAGGCCAGCGGGGAGCGGAAATAGATGCAGAGGTCCTTGCGCATCAGGAGCAGGGAGCCGTTCATGCCTCACCTCCGGGCTCGGTTTCCTTCTGGACCAGGCTCACGTAGACCTCCTCCAGGCTCATGCCCGCGGGTTTGAACTCGAGCACGGGCCAGCCGGATTCGTGGGCCAGGCTGCTGATGTCGGCGCGGTGGTCCCGGTCCTGGTCCGTCTCGATGAAGAACACCCCGACGCCCAGCTCGGACCCGGCCTGGTCCACCTTGCGCACCCAGGATTGGGCGCGGTACTGCTGCAGGATGTCCTTGGTCTTGTCGGCGGTGGCGTCCAGGCGCAGGAGGTGCTTGCCCCGGCTGCCGAAGCTCTGGGTCAGGCCGGCCGGAGTGTCTTCTGCCTTGATGCGCCCCTTGTCGATGATCAGGGCGCGATTGCAGGTAAGCTCCACCTCGGGGAGGATGTGGGTTGAGAGGAGGATGGTCTTCTCCTTGCCCAGTTCCTTGATGAGGTTGCGGATTTCGCGGATCTGCTGGGGGTCGAGCCCGGCGGTGGGTTCGTCCAGGATGAGCAGCCTGGTGGGGCCGAGCAGGGCCTGAGCCAGGCCCACCCGCTGGCGGTAGCCCTTGGAGAGGTGGCGGATGAGGCGGCCGGACATCTCGGCCAGGCCACAGCGCTCCATGACCTGTTCCGCCTCGCTCGCGGGGGAGGGACTGCGTTTGACCCGGGCCACCCAATGCAGATACTCGCGCACCCGCAGCTCGAGGTACAGAGGCACGTTCTCGGGCATGTAGCCCAGGTGCCGCCGCAGGGCCAGGGGCTCCTTGCGGATGTCCTTGCCGTTAAAGCGCACCGTGCCTCCGGAAGGGGTGAGAAACCCGGTGAGGATGCGCATGGTGGTGGACTTGCCGGCGCCGTTGGGACCCAACAGGCCGACGATCTCGCCTTGATTGACGGAAAAATCCAGCCCGAACAGCACCTGGACATTGCCGTAATGATGCGTGAGGTGTTCCACTTCCAACATGGCGCGTTTTCCGTTCGTTCCTTCTGGTTCGGGCCCCTGGAATCGGCCGGGGCGGAGACGAGCTTTGCCGCAAGAGGCGGGGCGCGGGGGCAGATTGCCCGCCGCGCGTGACGTTACTGCACAGCGCGTGAGAGTAAGCTCCGGGGCCGCATTCGTCAAGCACCCCGCGGCGCTGTACGACTCTCCGGCAGCCGTGTGGGCGGCAGGGGGCAACACAGCGGCCGACCCCGGGAGCGGACCCCCGGCGGTCGGCCGCGCGTCATTCGGTGGGTACGGCCGCAGGGACTCAGCGCACGTGGCACTCGCCGCAGGCCAGGGGGCCCTTGGCCTGCTGCTCGTGGCAGTCGATGCACTGCTTGTGGTAGGCGTCCATCAGGGGCGTCACGTCCGCGCTGTCGGGAGCCACGGCGTGGCAGTCCACACAGGGCACACCCTCGGAGCTGGAGTCCTCGCTCAGGTTCTTGCCGTCCATGTGGTGACAGTGCCAGCACTTGTCTTCCAGGGCGGCCTTTTCGTTGTGGGCGTCATGGGGAAAAGCCGCCGCAGGACGCTGGGGATTGGGGAACTGCTCGTTGGAGATCACCGTCATGTCCGCCTGCGAGTGGACCGTGGTCACGGCCGGGAGCAGAAAGAGCACGGCGATTGCCAGGAGCAGGGTGGCTTGCGCGCATTTATTTCGCATGGCTTACCTCTGCAAAGCTGTTCAAAGGCTGATCGGGGTCACGACGCCGGATGCGCTGGCGCCACCTACACCGCCTTGGTTTTCACCATCTGTTCGTAGATGATGTCGCCGAGGAACTTGATCTCCATGTCCAGGTGG
>CAZNSV010000299.1:0-4964 GCA_964575775.1 uncultured Desulfovibrionaceae bacterium | reverse complement strand
CCAGACGCTTGGCCTCGGCCCGAGACGCGCACAGCCCCTGGGCAGCCAGCACGTCCAAGGGGCGGCTGGCCTCGCCCGCCCGCACCTCGGCCTGAGGCGCGTCGTCGGGCACCGCGCCTCCGGCAAAGACCCTGGCGAAACCGTCCCTGGCTTCACCCGCAGCCTGGGCCCCATGATAGCGTGCCGTGATCTCATACGCCAACATTTCCTTCACGGCCTTGGGGTGCTCGCTACCGTCCGCCACCCGGGCCTGCAGCTGTGCGATTTCGCTCGTACTCTTGTCCGAGAGCAGTTCGAAGTAGCGCCACATCAGGCTGTCGGAAATGGACATGAGCTTGCCGAACATCTCCGCCGGGGGCTCCTCGATGCCTACGTAGTTGCCCAGGGACTTGCTCATCTTCTGCACCCCGTCCAGGCCTTCCAGGATGGGCATGGTCAGGATCACCTGGGGCTGCATGCCGTATTGGCTCTGCAGGGTGCGCCCCATGAGCAGGTTGAACTTCTGGTCCGTGCCGCCCAGCTCCACGTCCGCCTTCAGGGCCACGGAGTCGTAGCCCTGCACCAGGGGGTAGAGGAACTCGTGAATGGCGATGGGGCGGTTCTCGGTATAGCGCTTGTGGAAGTCGTCGCGTTCGAGCATGCGCGCCACGGTGTAGCGCGAGCACAGGGTCACGAAGTCCGCGGCCTTGAAGGCGTCCATCCAGTGCGAGTTGAAGGCCACCTCGGTCTTGTCCTCGTCCAGAATCTTGAAGATCTGACGCTTGTAGGTCTCGGCGTTGGCCAGAATCTGCTCCCTGGTCAGGGGGGGGCGCGTCTCGCTCTTGCCCGAGGGGTCCCCGATCATGCCGGTGAAGTCGCCGATGAGGAAGATGACCTGGTGTCCCAGCTGCTGAAAATGCCGCAGCTTTTGGATGAGCACCGTGTGCCCCAGATGCAGGTCCGGGGCCGTGGGATCGAACCCGGCCTTGACGCGCAGGGTCTGCCCCTTGGCCAGACGCTGGGTGATTTCTTCCAGGGAAATGAGTTCCGCGCAACCGCGCTGGATCAATTGCAGACTTTCGTTCAGGTCCATGCTCGCTGTGTCCGTTGCTCGTGGTTGAGGGTGCTCAGGCCGCCACAGGCCTGCGGATGAACGGCTCGATGCTTCTGGCGCGCCCGGTCTCCGGGTCCAGTTCCAGCAGCGCCCCTCTGAGCGCAGCCTCGCCCCCGGCAGGTGTGAACCGGTGGGGTCGCCCGCTCACGAAGCGCTCGAGAATGGGCTCGTAGGCCATGCCCAGGACGGAATCCTCCACCCCGCACATGCCCAGGTCGGTGATGGCGGCCGTGCCCCCGGGCAGGAGCCGGGCGTCGTTGGTCTGGACATGGGTGTGGGTGCCCAGCACCGCGCTGACTCGACCGTCCAGATAGCGGGCCAGGGCGATCTTCTCCGAGGTGGCCTCGGCGTGGATGTCCACGATGCGGACCCGCACCTGCTCGGGCACCTGGGCCAGCAGGGCGTCCGCCGCCCGGAAGGGGCAGTCGATGGCCTGCATGAAGGTCCGCCCCTGCAGGTTGATCAGGACATAAGGCAGTCCCGAGGCGCTGCGGTACAGTCCCACGCCGCTGCCCGGCAGCCCGGGCGGAAAATTGGCCGGACGCAGAAGCCGTGACTCCCGGTCCAGATAGGCACCGATCTCCTTGAACTTCCAGATGTGGTTGCCGGAGCTCAGGGCGTCGAGCCCCCCGGCCAGCAGCTCCGCGGCCCCCTCGGGCGAGAGCCCCAACCCGCCGGAGGCGTTCTCTGCATTGGCCAGCAGCAGCTCCAGCCCCAGTTCGCGCCGCAGGTCCGCCGCCTGCTGCAACACGGCCTTGCGGCCCGGTCTGGCCACGATGTCACCCAGAAAGAGTACGCGCATACCCGCTCCCATGTCTGTCGGGCCTGCACCCGGCAACCCGGAACTCTTACCGCCTGCGGGCTCGAAGTCAAGGAAAACGGCGCCAAGACCCGCAATGCTCACCCCCGGGCCTGCGGCACGGTGACACGATTTTGTCACAATCATGCCATCTGGTTCACAAACCAAGATAATCATGCACGGCTTCTTTACATCCGCCTGCTGCATGGCGTAGAGTTCCGGCATGCCCTGGGAAAGACCTCTGCCCGTATTGCTGGATCCGGCCGGAAGCGACCAGGTCCGGACCGTGCAGGACAGAGCCGCGCGAACAAGGCACATCCGGGGGGAAACTGTATGACCGAACAGACCAAGAAAGCCTCGCAGCTTGTCAACGACGCGGCCGAAGGCGCGCGACGTGCCACGGGTTCGCCCTCCCGGCTGGCGTCCGAGCAGGACCTGCGCGCCCAGGCCGAGGCCGCTCTGGCCAGCCGGGGCACGCAGCCGGAGACCGGGGTGCCGGAACTGGGCCCCGGCCGCATGGCCCACGAACTCAATGTGCACCGCATCGAACTGGAGATGCAGAACGAAGAGCTTAAGCGCTCCCAGGCGGAACTGGAAACGGCCCGCAACTATCTCTTGGGGCTCTTCGACAACTCCCCCATCGCCACCCTGACCCTGGACGCCGCGTTCCAGGTCCGCGAGGCCAACGCCGCAGCGGAAGCCCTGCTGGGCTTTCCCCAGGGGCTTGCGGGCACCTCCCTGCAGGTGTTCATCGCGGCCAGATACCGCCCCCTGTTCAGTCAGACCCTGCACCGAGCCCTGCGCCTGGAGGAGCGCGGCAGCTGCGAGCTGCAGTACGCGCCCTTCAAGTCCGAGACCGTGCGCTGGCTCAGGCTGCATTGCGCGGCCCTGGCGCCCCAGGAAACGCCCGAGGGCGCCGTGCTGCTCTGCAGTCTCGAGGACATCACCCCTGCCAAGAATTTCGAGCTGAACCTGGTCCTGGCCAAGAACGCGGTGGAGAGCGAGGTGCAACGCCGCACCCAGGAGCTGCAGCAGACCGTGGAGCAGCTGCACGCCGAGGTGGAGGAGCGACGCCGGGCCGAGCAGGCTTGGATGCACAGCGAGCAACGCTACCGCAGCCTGGTGGATCAGCTGCCCGCGGTGGTCTACACCGCCACCTGCTGTGGTGCGCGGCGCTTCCTCTTCCTGAGCCCCCAGGTGTGCGACATGCTGGGCTACGATCCCGAGGAGCTCACGGCGGACCCGGACCGCTGGCTGCGCTGCGTGCACCCCGAGGACCGGGAGCTCGTCCAGCTTGAACTGGAGCGCAGCGCCGCGCCCGATGCCACCCTGGACCTGGAGTACCGCTTTCTCTGCAAGGACGGCCGCTGCGTCTGGCTGCGGGATCAGGCCAAGACCGTGAGCCCGGAACCGCCCCACGGGGAGGCCTTCCTCCCCCCACCAGGGGCGCGGGAGCCCGAGCACCAGGTCTACCTGCAGGGGCTGCTCTTCGACATCAGCGCCACCAAGGAGCTCAACGAGGAGCTCATCGCGGCCAGGCAGAGAGCCGAAGCCGCCAACCAGGCCAAGAGCGAGTTCCTGGCCAACATGAGCCACGAGGTGCGCACGCCTCTCAACGGCGTGCTGGGCATGCTGCAGCTCCTGCAGCTGGGCTACCTGGAGGAAGAACAGCGCACCTACATCAACCTGGCCACGGAGTCCGGGCGCAGCCTGCTCAGGGTGATCAACGACATCCTGGACTTCAGCAAGATCGAGGCCGGCAAGCTGGAACTGGCCGTGGCACCCTTCGAGCTGCAGCGGCTGCTGCGTGGCGTATTGCACACCTTCCGCGACCAGGTGCTGAGCAAGGGGCTGGCCCTGCACGTCAAGGTGGGGGACACGGTGCCCGAACGCCTGAGCGGCGACGAGGCACGACTCCGGCAGATCCTCTTCAACCTGGTGGGCAATGCCGTGAAGTTCACCGAGCAGGGGGAGGTGGCGGTGGAGGTCCGCCGCATGGACATGGGCAACTCCCTGCGCCTGGAGATCGAGATCCGGGACACCGGGGTGGGCATCCCCCTGGAGGAGCAGCAGCGCATCTTCGAGCCCTTCACCCAGATCGACGGCACCGCCACCCGGCGGCACCAGGGCACGGGGCTGGGCTTGGGCATCGTCAAGCGCCTCACCGAACTCATGGGGGGCACCATCAGCCTGCACAGCGAGCCCGGCACCGGCACCAGCTTCGTGCTGGAGCTGCCCTTCGAAGCCGAAGAGGAGTCGCCGTCCCCCGCGTTCTTCCAGGCACAGACCCGGGCAGCGGCGGAGGGCCCGCGCCCCTTGCGGATTCTCCTGGCCGAGGACAACGCCGTGAACATGCTGGCCGCGTCGCGCATGCTGGAAGCCATGGGGCACAAGGTCCACCGGGTGGAGAACGGGCTCCAGGTCCTGGAAGCCCTGCAGGGGCTGCGCTTCGACTGCGTGCTGCTGGACGTGCAGATGCCGGAGCTGGACGGGCTGGAAGTCACCCGCGCCATCCGGGCCGGCGAGGTGCCCAAGGTGCCCCGCGACTACTACCTCATCGCCATGACCGCCCACGCCATGCGCGGCGACCGGGAGCGGTTCCTGGCCGCCGGGATGGACGACTACGTGGCCAAACCCCTGGACATGCACGACCTGGCCGAGGTCCTGGAGCGGGTCGCCGGGCGCCTGGAGCCCTGAGCCCCATGCCCGTGCCGCATTGACGCAAGGCCCGGGCGCGGTTAGGAAAGGACATGCCCCTCCTGTCCCGACTTCTCGGCCTCGGCCTCCTGGCGCTGGCCTTGCTGCCCGCGGGCTGCAGCGGGCCGCCCAACTCCGCCTTTGTCTACTCGCCCTACAGGAGCATGGCCAGGCCCGCGCCGGACAAGGCCCTGGTCTATTTCTTCCGGGAGCAATCCCTGCTCTGCGACACCAACTTCCTGATCCACGACGGCTTCGACCAGATCGGCGGGTTGCCCTGCCGGGCCTATTTCTTCGCCCAGCTGGAGCCCGGGCACCATCTCTTCTGGGGGCAGGCCGACCTGCGCGGCGAGGCGGCCTTTCTCCTCGAACCCG
>CAZNSV010000298.1:0-4964 GCA_964575775.1 uncultured Desulfovibrionaceae bacterium | reverse complement strand
CGGGCTCGACTGCCCGGACTCAGGCGGGCTCGACTGCCCGGACTCAGGCGGGCTCGACTGCCCGGACTCAGGCGGGCTCATCGCTGCCCAGCTTCTGGTCTTCCGGGCCGGTGTAGCGGGTGCGGTCGGGGTGGTTGAAATCGTGGCGATCGGAGAAGAACTGCCTGGGCACCAGGCCGTTGTGGCTGAGATAGCGCTGCAGCTCCCAGGCAAAGGCGCCGTTGCCGGCGGCGTTGAAGTGCCCCAGGTTCTCGGGCAGCGGGAAGCCGCTGCTGCCCAGGGCCGGGGAGATGTTCAGCACCGGCACCCCCTCCTGGTGCAAACGGCGGTACAGGCGCTCGATGGCCGTGACGCAGAGAAAGGGCACCCCCTGTTCGCGGCTCGCGGCGGCCATTTCCAGAACGATGGCCTCGGCCACCAGGTTGACCTGCTCCTCGTGGTGGGCCGGGTCCGTGCCGGGTTCGCCCGGGGTGGTGGTGGGCTCGTGGCTGTTGGCCCGCATGGCGCGGCGGTACTGGGCGTGCACGTGCACTCCCGCGTCGCGCAGCACGGCGTAGAGCTTGCACCAACGCCCCAGGTTGCGGTCGAGCTCCAGGAACCGCAAATGGGTGGCGGGGGTGTTTTGCACGGGCTGGTTCTCCAGCACCAGTTCGCCGTCCTCCAGCACGAAACGGGGCTTGCCCGCGCCCCAGATCTTGGTCTTCATGTGGCGCTCGTTGCGATAGTGCGCCACATAGGCCAGCACCAGATCGGGCTCGAAACGCAATCCCTCCTGGCGCAGGCGCAGCAGGCTCTGATCCACGCCGTAGCCGTCCACGCCCAGATTGATGACCTCGAGGTTCTGGAAATAGCCCTCCAGCAACTGGGAGAAATGCTGCTCCACGGGCACGCCGTAGCCGAAGCTGCGGGAGTCGCCCAGCAGCACGATGCGGAAGCGGCCCAAGGGTTTTTCGTAGGTGGTTTCCGGTCCGCGCAGGCCCAGGGAGTTGATGCAGTATTGCACCTTGTGCCCGGTGCGCCGGGACACGGCGCAGGTGTCCGGGCGGGGGGACCAGCCCAGGAGCGGGTCGAAACGGAAGACTCCGGGCGGCACCACGGGTTCCCAGGTCTTGTCCAGCAGCAGCAGGGAGAAGCGGGTCAGCCCCTCCAGGAGCAGCAGCAGGCACAGACCGAAGCCCAGCCCCCGCAGCAACCGGACGCGGCGCGTCGGTGCGGGTTGCGGCCGCACCGGCGCCTGGTTCCGGTCGGGGAGGGTTGGGGTACTGCGCTGCTGCATCGGCTAGGCAAGCTTCACGGTCTTGGCCGCGGCCAACACCTGGTCGAAGTCAGCAGGAGAGTGGGCGAAGCTGAGCATGGCCGCCTCGAAGCCCGAGGGCGCCAGGAACACGCCCTGGGCGCGCATCTGCCGGAAGAAGCTGGCGTAGCGCTCGCAGTCCGTGGCCTTGGCCGTGGCGAAGTCCGTCACCGGCCCCTGACAGAAATAGAGGGTGAACATGGAGGCCACGTGGTTCACGCAGACCTGGGCACCCTTGGCGCGCAGGATCTCGGCCAGCTCGAAGGCCAGGTCCCGGGTGCGCACTTCCAGGGCCTGGTAGTCGGCCTTGGCCAGCAGCTCCAGGGTGGCGAGCCCGGCGGCCATGGCCACGGGATTGCCCGAAAGGGTCCCGGCCTGGTAGACTTCGCCGCTGGGGGCCACGCGCTGCATCAGCGTCTTGCTGCCGCCGTAGGCACCCACGGGGAAGCCGCCGCCGATGATCTTGCCCAGGGTGGTCAGGTCCGGGGTGATGCCGTAGCGCCCCTGGGCACCGTTGTAGGCCACGCGGAAGCCGGTGATGACCTCGTCGAAGATGAGCAGGGCGCCGTAGCGGTCGCAGAGGCCGCGCAGCCCCGACAGAAAGCCCTCGGCCGGGGGCACGAGCCCCATGTTCCCGGCCACTGGCTCCACGATCACGGCGGCGATGCCCTCGGGGTGGCTCTCGAAGTGGCGTTGCACGGCTTCCAGGTCGTTGTAGGGCGCCAGCAGGGTGTCCTTCACGGTGTCGGCGGGCACGCCGGGGGTGCCGGGGATGCTGAGCGTGGCCACGCCCGAGCCCGCGGCGGCCAGGAAGGGGTCGGCATGGCCGTGGTAGCAGCCCTCGAACTTCACCACCTTGCTGCGGCCGGTAACGCCCCTGGCCAGACGCAGGGCGCTCATGGTGGCCTCGGTGCCGGAGTTGACCATGCGCACCATCTCCACCCCGGGCAGGGCGTCCACCACGGCCTTGGCCAGGCGGATCTCCAGTTCGCAGGGCGCGCCGAAGCTGGCGCCGTTGTCCATGGCCGCCTTGGCCGCGGCGTGCACCTCGGGGTGGGCGTGCCCCAGCAGCATGGGCCCCCAGGACATGACGAGGTCCACGTATTCCTGGCCGTCGGCGTCCCACAGCCGGGACCCCTGCCCCTTGGCGATGAACAGGGGCTGGGCGTTGACGCTGCGACAGGCGCGCACGGGGCTGTTCACCCCGCCGGGGATCAGTTCCTGGGCCTGCCGAAAAAGCTCCTGGGAGCGCTGCATGGGATATCCTCCTGAAATAGGGCTGGGGCAGCGGACGCTATGCCGCCGCGGTGGCGTCAGAAATAGACCATGGAGGTCTTCTTCAGTTCCTTGATGCTGGAGAGCAGGGCGAAGTCCTCGAGACCGGAGAGCGCGGCCAGTTCCTGCACCGTGGCGGCGCACTCGTCCTTGCTGCGGCCGTGCACCATGGTGAAGATGCTGTAGGGCCAGTCGCCCTGGGGCAGGCGGTGGTAGCAGTGGGAGACCCGCTCGTGGGCGGCCATGCGGGGCCCCAGCTCGGCCATGCGCTCCTCGGGGCAAATCCAGGCCACCATGACGTTGGCGGCCCAGCCGGCCTTCTGGTGGCGCAGGGTGGCGCCGAAGCGGCGGATGGCGCCGGACTCCTTGAGCTCGCGCAGCAGGTCCAGGACCTGCTGCTCCTGCACCGCCGCGCCGGTCTCGCGGCTCACCTCAGCGGCAATCTCCGCAAAGGGTGTGGCCGAGTCCGGCAACGTGCCCTGGACCCGGCGCAAGATCGCTTTCTCGGTTTCGCTGAAACTGCGCATGCCTTCTCCTTGGCTCTGCAAAGGGGCGCACCACGCCCTTTGTGGTCGGGTGTGGCCCGATGGTACACGAAGCCTGTACCCCAGACCTGGGGCGCCTTGCAAGAACCCACCCGGACAATGCAGCCGGAAAACGACGCGAGGCGGCCTGCGTTGCGCACAACGCAAGTCGCCTCGGGGGTGGGAAAATCTTGCCGCCTGCCCGATGCAGGACGCCGAATCAAGCCAGGGAACGTTCGTCGATGTTCAGCGCCCCGGCCATGGTGCTGCCGAAATCCCGGGCCTGCATGCCGTTGGCCCTGCCCCATTCGGCCATGAGCTGGTTGAACTCGTAGTGCACCCGGTCGGCGATTTCCTCGGCACTGTGCTTGCCGTCGCCGTCCTTGTCCACCAGGTCGAAATAGTCCTGCTCCAGGCCCGATTCTTCCTGGGAGATGAAGCCGTCGCCGTCCTTGTCGCGCTCGCCGATGACCGAGGCGGCAAATTCCTCGGCCAGGGAGTTGCCGTTCACGTCGGTGGGGAACCCCGTTTCGGTCCAGGTCGCGAACTGCTCCATGACGGACTGGACATGGTCGCCAATCTCTTCCTGGCTGTGGAAGCCGTCGCCGTCCTTGTCCACCATGTTGAAGAACTTCTCGTCGAGCCCGGATTCCTCGAGGGAAATCTTGCCGTCGCCGTCAGCATCGTAGTCCTGGAGGATGGCGGCGGAAAATTCATCGGCAAAGCTCCCGGATTCGGACTGGCCGTTGCCGCGCTGCCCCTGTCTGCCTTGAACCTGTCTGTCCTGTTCCGTGACGCTCGAAGCGATGTTGAAACTCATGGAAGAACTCTCCTTCCCAATTGAACTGTGGCAGCAGGCCTCCGTCCAGGTCGCTCGCCCACGCGGCGGTGCCGTCGGCGGTAGTCTTGCGGTCTGTCGTCTGCGCCATGGCGGGCGTCAGGCGGCATGTTTTTCCGGCTTCTCCTGTCTGCAGTCGAAGATATGCAAGGGGCGTGCCCAGGCCGGAGTGGAGGGCGACCGCCAGGCTTCTGGGCGTGTTCCGGGCAGCTACTGCAACAGTAGGGGCGCTTTTTAGCGCCTGTACTACATAGGCGTAGCACATTGACATGGGGCTGGTATGTGTTACAATTGGTGTTCGCAACTTAATTACTCTGAAATCGCGCGAACGCCACCTGCTCTGCGCTGTTGCTGCAGGGAGTAGAGGGTCTGCATGGACGCACGCAACCAGCCAAGGAATATTCGGAACGTCCTGCGTTCCTGGAACAGGAGCCTGTATCCTATCTGGAAGCGGCTCTTTGACATCCTTTTTTCCGTGGTGGTGCTGATACTGGTTGCCCCGCTCTTCCTGCTCCTGGCGCTCTGGATCCGGCGCGACTCGCCCGGACCTGTCTTCTTCGTCCAGCAGCGTATTGGCCTGCGGGGGCGCCCCTTCCCCATCATCAAGTTCCGCACCATGACCGTGGACACGGCCAAGTACGGCGTGAAGCCCGAGGACGACGACTCGGACGCGCGGGTAACCCGGGTGGGACGGCTGCTGCGCAGGTCAGGGCTGGACGAGCTGCCCCAGTTCGTCAATGTCCTGGCGGGGCAGATGAGCGTGGTGGGCCCCCGGCCGGAAATGCCCTTTCTGGTGGAGCGCTACGACGCAAGGCAGCTGCGGCGCCTGGAGGTCAAGCCCGGCATCACCGGCCCCTGGCAGATCAGCCCAGCGCGACAGTTTCCCATCCACGAGCATCTGGAGTACGATGAGGACTACATGGCCCGGCAGTCCCTGTTGCTGGACCTGAGTCTGGTGCTGCAAACCGTGGTCTTTGCCTGCCGAAAGTTCGTGCAGTGCGTGCGGAATCGGTGCCGGAACACTACTACCACC
>CAZNSV010000297.1:0-4983 GCA_964575775.1 uncultured Desulfovibrionaceae bacterium | reverse complement strand
CTCCTGGCCGAGCTGCTGGAGTGCATCGGCCTCTGCGGCCGCAGCCGCGACCCGGTGCTGCAGGAGAAGATCCTGCCCCACGTGCGCCACGCGGACGAGGCAGTGGCCCTGGGGGCCCTGCGCGCCCTGGCCCGGCTCAAGAGCGAGAAACTGCCCCAGGTCTTGGCCTACGCCTACACCCGACGCGAAGCCCTGCGTGGGGGGCTGCTGCCGTTGCTGCTGCGCATGGACGCCGTGGGGCTGCGCATCTTTCTGGAGCGCCTGCCCGGAGTGGAGCGGGCGGAGCTGCTGCCGCAACTGGTGGGGCTCTTTGCCCGCAGCAATCCGGACTGGCTGCGCGCGGCCCTGCAGCGCCAGACCGCCGGGGAGCGCAGCGGCGATCTGGCCTGGCGGCAGCTGGGTGAGCTGCTGGAACGCTTCATCGCGGCGCACCCGGTCCGCCCCCGCACGGCGGCCTTCAGACCCTGCCCACCGGAGGGAAGCTGCCGGGCCGCTGGGGCCCCCTCGCCTGAGGAGGCCGCCGGGTTGTCCCTTGTGGAGCGCATGAAGCGGGGGTTGGGGGGCAAGTCCGCGCCTGCCGCGCCAGGGGGAGACGACAAGACCGTGGAGCTGCTGCAACGCGGCGGGTTGGTGGAGCGCCTGAACCTGGACAACCGGGACCTCTCCGGCCTGGAGCTGGCCGAGACGCAATTCTCGCGCTGCATCCTGACCCTGTCCAGGCTGTCGAGCTGCTCCTTGCGCGGGGTCCGGTTCGAGAAGTGCACCCTGCGCAACCTGGACCTGGACGGCGCCCTGCTACGGGACGTGGAGTTTCTGGACTGCGAGCTGGTCAACTGCCGCCTGGCAACGACCCGGCTGCGGGACGTGCGGTTCACCGACTGCAGCATCCTTGGGGGGCAGTTTTCGGCCTCGGTGCTGGAGAACCTGGTCCTGCACAACTGCCGCCTCCTGGAGTGCGACTTTTCCGGCGCGGAACTCACGGCCCTGGTGGCCACGGGCTGCCAGGTGCTGGGCACCCACTTCGCCCACGTCACGGCCCGGGAACCCCGGCTGCAGGGCGTGGAGTTCGTGGACTGCCGTTTCCACGGCACCAGCCTGGACAGGGGCGTCATCCGCAACAGCGTGGCCTCCACCTCGGTGTTCACGGACTGCAGCTTCTTTGCCCTGGATACCGACGAGCCCCTGTTTCTGGCCCAGGAGCGGGAGACCGCCCTGGAGGGGCTGGCCGCCGCGGCCCGGGCAGGAGAAGGCGCGGGGCGGGTGCGTCTGCCCCCTCAGTTGGGCAGCGCCGCCGGGATCAAGCTCATGTTCCGCCTGGTGGAGCAGTGGTTCTTCGAGAAGGACCTGAAGGAGCGCGAGGCCCTGTTCCTGGCCAACAACCGGCGGCGGCTGGACTGGGCCCTGTGCATGCTGCCCGCGCCCGGGGACGATTTTCTGCGGCTCTTGCCCGTGCTCCTGGAGAGCGACGGCGAGCTGCCGGACAAGTCCGGGCTCACGCCGGCCTGCGCCCTGCACGGCCACGTGCCGGATTACAGTGTCCGGCGCTTGTTGGAGCGCTACAAATTGCCCCCAACCAGTGGGGAACGGAGTGCGGCCCTGCCCCTGGAAGGGTTGTACGCCATCGGTAGCACGGGCACCATCGCCCATGCCCGCTACTCGGACATGGATCTCTGGGTCTGCTACGATCCGGCCAGGCTGCGGCCCGAGGCCGTGGCGGCACTGCAGGCCAAGCTCATCCGCATCGAGCAGTGGGCGGCCCGCGCCTTCGGGCTGGAGGTGCACTTCTTCCTCATGGACCAGGCCAGCGTGCGCGACAACGAGTTCGGCTACACGGACAAGGAAAGCGCGGGTTCCTCCCAGGCCCAGCTGCTCAAGGAGGAGTTCTACCGCACAGGTCTGTACCTGGCCGGGAAGAAGCCGCTGTGGTGGTACCTGCCCCCGGGTTTGGACGCCGAGGGCTACCAGCGGCAGCAGCGGCGCTTCCGGGAAGCGGTGGGGCCCCTGGACCGCAGCGTGCTCGATCTGGGGCACCAGGGCGAGATTCCCAGGTCCGAGTTCTTCGGGGCCTCGCTCTGGCAGATCGTCAAGGCCATCAAGAGCCCCTTCAAGTCGGCCATGAAGCTGGCCCTGCTGGACAAGTACACCCACGGCGACGACTCCGGGGTGCTGCTCTGCAACCGGCTCAAGCAGAACGTCTTCAACGGGGGGCGCGACCTCTGGGACATCGACCCCTACGCCCTCATGTTCCGCGAGGTCTTCGAGTATTACGCCGCGGCGGAGAATCGCGAGGCCCAGGACCTCATGCGCCTGGCCTTTCTCCAGAAGACCGGCCTCTACCTCGCGGCCCAGAGCACCGGGCGCTTCTACGAGATGCAGGATTACAGCTTCATGGAGTTCTTCTTCCCCTACAGCGAGGCCGACATCGCCAGCCACGTGGAGCCCGGACGCGGCGTGCCCACCGAGGAGGTCAAGGTGGCCTCGGGCTTTGCCGAACACGTGGAGCTGGGGCAGATGCTCGTGCGCTTCATGCTCGGCACCTACGAGACCATCCACCGCGCCATGGCCGAGCACGAGGCAGAGATGCACGTCACCGAGGAGGACCGCACCCGGCTGGGGCGCAAGATCTTCAGCTACCTGAGCCCGCGCCCGGACAAGATCATGCGCATTCCCTTCATGGAGGCCGGGCGCAACCTCTTCGCCTCCCTGGAGTTCACCTGCACCGGCGGCATCGGCGCCCCGGCCGTGTGGCAGGTCTCGGGCGAGGCCCCCAAACGCGGAGGACGCAGGGGGCGCAAGGAGCTGCTCAAATCCGGCGACAGCCTGGAACCGCTGCTGGTCTGGCTGGTGGCCAACGGCATCTACACCCCGGACATGCCGCTGCAAGGGGTGAGCCTGGAATACCCCGTGGCCCTGGGCGACATCGCGGCCCTGCTCCAGGCCCTGCACGCCTTCTTCCCGCCGGACAGGACCTTCGACACCGACATCGACGAGTACCTGCGCCGGGAAGAAGCCCTGCGCGTGCTGCTGCTGGTCAACGTCATGGTGCCCCGGGAGGAGCGCGGCCTGCGCCGCGTGACCATGGTCCACTCCACCAACTGGGGCGAACTCTTCTGCCGACCCGCCACCAAGGACCTCGAAACCCTGCGCAAGCATCCCCTCCAGTTCGTGCGCGGCAACCTGGACAAGGGGCTGCACCGCGACCTGGAACTGGAGGCCTTCCTGCCCCCCAAAGCCCAGTGCCCTCCGGTGCGGCTCTACTGAGCCTCCCGCACCTGCCCGAACACTTTCCGGGGCTGTTTCGGCTCTCGTCCGAACAAGGTACGCATTTCCCTGGGTCCTCTATTGGACATTGCCCCGGGAATGTGCTATGGATAAAGTGAGATACAAATAATAATCGTGAGGCGTTGCGCCGGGTTGCGTTGTTGTTGCATGCTCCGGAGCGCAGCGGGCCCCTTGCGGCAGTGGCCGGTACTGCTCCTCTGGCGCATTTTTGCCTTGAAGCAAGGCTCCCTCCTGAAACAATTGCCAATTGTTTCAGGAAAATGCATAAGAGCATCTAAACTTTTTCAAAGTTAACATGCTCTAAAGACCACCGAGGCTGCCATGCGCTGGTGCTTCACCTGCATCCTGGGCTTGTTGTTGACAGTGGCCGGGAGCGCCCCTGCCTGGGCGTTCATCGGCAACCGCACTGCGGGACAAGGTGAAGGGGGTGACGCCGGAGGCCCTCCGGTCGTGCGGGCCGCTGTGCTCAGGGACTTCCCGCCCTTTTTCCTGGTGGAGGAGGACGGCACCCCGAGCGGCTTTGCCGTGGACGCCATGGAAGAGATCGCGCGGCTCGCCGGGCTGAAGGTGCAGTACGTCATCGGCGACGACTGGGCGGACGGGCAACGCTTGGTGCGCGAGGGCCTGGCCGAGCTCATGGTGGGACTGGCCCCCACCGACGACCGCCGCGCTCATTTCGCCTTCACCGCCCCCGTGTTTGTCTCTCCACCCACCATCATGGTGCGGGCCAACAACCACGCCGTCCGCTCCATCGCGGATCTCACGGGGCGCACCCTGGCCTTTCTCCAGGGCAGCCTCATTCCCCAGGATGTGAGCGCGGTGCCGGGGGTGCGAATGCGGCACTACACCAACCCCAAGCAGTACATCTTCGATCTGCTCTCCGGCAACGTGGATGCGGTCTTTGGGGGGCGCTACGAGCTCCAGTACCTGGTCAGCCGGGCCGGGGTGGAGGATCTGGTGGATTTCGTGGCCCCGCCGCAGTACGAGTTCAAACGCAGCCTGGCCCTGCGGCAGGGGCAGGACGAACTGCTGAGCAGGCTGGAGCCCGCGGTGCTGAGCTTTCTCGGCTCTCCACAATATCCCGCGCTCATCGAGAAGTGGTATGGCAAACCCCAACCGTTCTGGAACGTGGCCCGCCTGGTCGTGGTGGGGAGTCTGGCCTTTGTCGTGACCCTGCTCCTGCTGGGGCTGCTGCACTACCGCCAGGTCCTGAAGCTGAACCGCAAGCTGTCCTCCGCCCTGGAGAACAGCCGCCACAGCGCGGCGGAACTGGCGCAAAGCCGCGACATGTTCCGGCAGCTGGTGGAGAACATCCGCTACGTCTTCTGGCTGCGCGAATTGCCCAGCAAGCGTATCGTCTACGTCAGCCCGGCCTACAGGGCCATTTTCGGCAGGGAGGAGCAGACCCTCTACGAAGACCCTTTCTCCTATCTCACCGCCATCCACCCCGAGGACCTCCCCGCGGTGGAGCGGGCCATGCTGAGCCTGCACGCCTCCAGCACCCCCTTTGTCATGGAGTTTCGGATTGTTCCCGGGCCGGGCGTCGAACGTTGGGTCAGCTCCCGGGCCTTCCATCTCCCGGCCACGGGCGACCTGCCTGAGCGCATCGTGGGCATCCTGGAGGACGTGACCGAACACAAGCTGGCCGAGCTGGCCCTGCAGGAGAGCGAGACCCTGTTCCGAGCGCTGTTCATGGATTCC
>CAZNSV010000296.1:0-4989 GCA_964575775.1 uncultured Desulfovibrionaceae bacterium | reverse complement strand
GGACTTCCACTTCCACAACGCCCTGGAGCTGCCCTTCTACGTGATCCTGGCCCTGTTCTGCTCCCTCATGGGCTGGGTCTACGTGAAGACCTTCCGCACCATCAAGTACGCGGTGTTCCGCCCCTTGCAGCAACGCATCGGGCTGGTCTGGGCCACGGGCCTGGGGGGGCTGTGCATGGGGCTCATGGGCATGGCGTACCCGCAGCTGCTCAGCGGCGGCTACGGCTGGATGGAGCTGGCCATTCTGGGCAACCTGGGCCTGGGCACCATGCTGGCCCTGGCCCTGGGCAAGACCGTGGCCACTTCCGTGACCATCGGCTCCGGCATGAGCGGGGGTATGTTCGCGCCCGCCCTGATGGTGGGCGGACTGAGCGGCGGCGTGGTGGGCAAGTTGGCCCACGAATGGTTCCCAAGCATCGCCACCCAGCCCGGGGGCTACGTGCTGGTGGGCATGGCCGCGTTCTTCGCCGGGGTGGCCAACGCACCCATCGGCCCCCTGTTCATGGTCTGCGAGATCACCAAGGGCTACGGGCTGCTGGCGCCGCTGATGCTGGCCTCGGCCCTGTGCCTGGTGCTCTGCCGCCGGGTCTCGCTCTACGAGAACCAGCAGACCAACAAGTTCACCTCCCCGGCCCACGCCGCGGACGCCACGGTGAACATCATGGAACGGATGCAGGTGCACGAGGTCTACAAGCCGGGGCGCGGCACGGTGCTGGAAGAGGGTGTCACCCTCAAGGCCCTGGCGGACATCGTGGCCGGAACCAAGGAAATCTGCTTCCCGGTGGTCAACGACCAGGACAGGCTCACGGGGCTGTTAACCCTGCAGGACGCCCGCAAGGTGCTCTTCGAGTCGGCGCTCTACGACATCGTGCTGGTCAAGGACCTGGCCCGCAAGCCCGTGTACCTGCGCCTGGACTACGACCTCTACACCGCCATGATGCGCTTCGTGGGCACGGACCTGACCCAGCTGCCCGTGCTGGACGAACACGACGTCATCGTGGGCACCCTGAACCGCGAGGCTCTGTTCCGGGCCTATGCCGACGCCCTCAAGCGCCTGCAGGAGGAGTGAGCGCCTCGGGCGCTTCGTCTCCGCTGCCGTGCACGGTGCGCACCAGCCCCTGCAACGCCTCCAGGGGCGCGGGATGCTGGAACACGTTGCGCCCGGCCAGCACGCCCCGGGCCCCGCAGTCCAGGGCCGTACGCATCATCTTCAGGAAGGATTCCAGGTCAGGCTGGCTGGGCCCCCCGGCCACCAGCACGGGCACGGGGCTGGCCGCCACGGCCGCGGCAAAGCTGTCGGGCTCGCCCGAATAGAGCACGCTGACCAGGTCCGCGCCCAGCTCGCCGCCCAGGCGCACGCAGTGGGTGATGAGGCTGGGGTCCATCTCGTTCACGATCTGCCCCCCCCGGGCGTAGATCACGGCCAGCACGGGCAGTCCGGCCTGGTGGGCCTCGTCGGTGACCATGCCGAAATCGTTGAGCATGCGGTCCTCGAGGTCGTTGCCGATGTTCACCTGCACGGCCACGGCGTCGGCGCCCAGCCGCAGGGCCTCGGACACCGAGCAGACGATGCTGCGGTTATACGGGGGCAGGCCGTGGCGGGTGCCGCCGGAGAGCTGCACCACCAGGTTCATGCCGTTTGGAATGCCCGCACCGTGCGCCCGGACCAGCCCCTTGTGCAGTACCTCCCCCTGCAGGCGGGAGCGGCAGGCCTCCTGCAACAGCCGCGGGATGTCCCCGATGCCCTTGACCATGCCGTAGCTCACGCCGTGATCCAGGGCCAGCACCAGGGCCCGGCCGCTTTGGGGGTCGAAGAACCGTTGCATCTTGCGCAGACAACCGATCATGAACATTCGCTCCTATGCTTGCTTGCTGATCCGATCCAAGAACACATACGCCGATCCTTGCCCGAGGCAAGGGCCTCAGCGCTCCGCCCAGAGCAGGCGCCGCCCCTTGCGTTTCAGCCAGCCCAGGCCCAGGGGTTCCGGCCCCTGCCAGTAGAGACCGCACAGGCCGTCCCCCGCGCCCGTGGCTTCCGGCGCCGGCAGACTCTGCCCCGTGAGCAGGGCCTGCAGCTGTCTGGGGTCCGCCACCACCAGGTCTTCGGGCCGAGGCGTCGCGGGCAGCAGCAGCCTGGTCCGGGGCAAGGGGCGCAAGTGCCCCTGAACAACACGCCCCACCGGGTAGGCCTGCCAATGCACCCCCAGGGGCAGCAGGGCCGCGTGCCGGGGCAGGAAATGCGCCTTGTCCCCGAAGAGCCGCAGGGTGCCCGGTCCCAGGCGTTCCAGATCCCAGCCCACCAGGGCCTCTGGTGGTACCGGAAGGCCGGGCGACTCGCCTTCGCTTGCCGTGGGCGCTTCCGGCAAGAGTCCCGGCTTGTGCAACAGGGCCACGAAATGCCCCTGCGCCTGGGAGCGCTCCTGATCCACGCGCAGGCAGCCAGGGCAGTCGTCCAGCTGCGGCGGCTCAAAGGCAAAGCCCGGCGGCGGCGTCAGGGGGCGCGGCTCCAGGCCCAATTCCTCCCGGGCGAACAGCACCTGGGCCTCGTTCTCCCCCACGTTGGTGGTGCAGGTGGAGTAGACCATGCAGCCGCCGGGGGCAAGCAGCCGCGCGGCCTCGCGCAGCAAGGTCCGCTGCAGGCTCACCAGAGGCGCCACCTTGTCCTCTTTCCAGAGGGTGGCCACGTTGGGGTGCTTGTCCGCCGTGCCCCAGCCGCTGCAGGGCGGGTCCAGCAGGATGCAGGGCCAGCTCCCGTCCGACAGGGGCAGGGCCTCGCCGGGATACTGGCAGCAGGCCGCGTTGGGCAGTTGCAGACGGCCGAGATTGCGCTTGAGGGTCTGGTGGCGCTCCCGGTTGGGTTCGTTGGCCAGGACAAAGCCCTCTGGCCCGGCCAGCTGGGCGAGGAAGGAGCTCTTGCCGCCGGGGCTGGCGCAGATGTCCAGCACGGCGCGCCCCCGCACGTGTTCCCCCAGGGCCAACGGCGCCAACAGCGAGGCCCGGTCCTGGATGTAGAGCAGGCCGAACCAGGCCGCCAGGGTGGAGCCCAGGGCCAGGGGACTGGCCACCACCCTCCGGACCCAGGGCGAGCAGGGCTCGGCCTCGGTCACCACACCCTGGGCCGCCAACAGCTGCAGGACGGCGCCTTGCTCGTGGGGGGCGCAGACCAGGCGGAAACTGCGGTGCTGTTGTTCGGGTTGCAGGGGATGCTCCTTGGCGTGGCGCTGCATGGGGCGCACCCTGCCCTGAAAACAAAACTTTTACAATGCCGCCCCCGCTGGTGAAGCGGGGCGGAAGCCCGCCGGGCCAGGCTGTGGGGCGCCTGGCGCGCTAGCGCTTGCCGCGGGGCGAGGAGCAGTGTATGCTTTGCCTCCCGTCGGGAAGCGTGGTATGGGCGGTCAGCAGAAACCAAATTGGGAAGTGCGACCGCCCGGTTCTTTGTCCGACACCACCAACGGACAGGACCCGGCCGACGGCCCGCTATCGGAGACCACAACAGCGCGGTGCGCCGCGCCTGCGTAACCCCTGCCGCACACAGCGGCCCAGTCCAAGGAGTCTTTATGATCGTACGTTTCCAAGGTCCCTTTGCGCTGCTCGCGCTCTGTCTCGCCCTCGTGACACTGCTTCTGCCGGGCACGGCCCAGGCGGTGCAGCGCTTCGCGGTGGCGCAGTTTCGGATCAACGGACCGGACCAGTATCAGTACCTGAACAAGGGCATCCAGGACATGCTGCTCTCACGCCTGCACTGGGCCGGCAACTTCGAGGCCCTGGGCAAGGACAAGGTGGACGCCGCCACGGGCAACAAGCCCCTGGGCGACACCGAGGCCGGAGCGGTCATGGAACGCCTGGGCGCCGACTACCTGGTGTACGGCAGCGTGACCATCCTTGGTCAGGAGGCCAGCGTGGACATCCGGGTGCAGAGCGCCAAGGGGCAGGCCTTCCCCCAGACCTCCCAGACCCAGCTGGACCGGCTCATCCCCACCCTGGAGCTGCTGGCCGGCAAGATCAACGGTGAAATCTTCAAGCGCCCCGACCAGGCCACGGCCAGCAAGAGCGAGCCCCAGCGCGTCAACGCCATGAACCCCGACCTGGTGCACAACGAGACCACCGCCGGGCAGGAAGTCTACCTCAATCCCCAGTTCCGCTACGCTGGTGACGCCGAATCCTCCGGCCGTATCCGCAGCCGCTCCCTGCCCTTTGCCGCCAACTCCATGGTGGTGGGCGACGCCACCGGCGACGGCCGCATGGAGTGCATCATCGCCAGCGACAACTCCGTGCACGCCTTCCGCTTCGACGCCAACAGCGAAATGACGCCCCTGGGTGAATTCCAGATGGGGCACATGCTCCAGATCCTGCGCCTGAGCATGATCGACCTCAACCGCGACGGCGTGGCCGAGATCATCGCCTCCGCGGTCTACCAGCCCCAGGAAATGGACGTGCAGCGGGTCACCGCACCCAGCACCATCAACTCCCCCCGGGCCTACATCTTCAACCTGAAGAACGACAAGCTGGAGCTGGTGGAAGACGACGTGAAGCTCTTCCTGGCCACCGCCGCCATGCCGCCGGACTACATGCCCAAGCTCGTGGGCCAGGTGAAGGGCTCCAGCGGAATCCTCGAAACCCCGGTGCACGAAGTGGTGAAGATGGGCGGCGAGTACACCCTCGGCCCCCGGATCATGCTGCCGCCCGAAGGTACGGTTTACAACTTCACCTTCCTGCCCCAGGAAGGCACCGACTACAAGATCCTGATCACCGACAAGAAGGACATGCTACGGGTCTACACGCGCACCGGCGACCGGCAGTGGACCTCGGACAAGCCCTTCTCGGGTTCGGCCATGGGCCTGGTGGACCCCGTGAACCAGTTCGGCATGCGCGACAGGCTGGTCATGCACAACCCCTACTACATCCCCATGCGCATGGTGCCCATCGACCTGGACCGGAACGGGGTCTTCGAAGTGCTGCTCAACCACCCGGTGTCCGTGGCGGCACAGT
>CAZNSV010000295.1:0-4997 GCA_964575775.1 uncultured Desulfovibrionaceae bacterium | reverse complement strand
AGCGCATGAGATAGCCCTTGCCGTAGGGCGGGTCCACGAAGACCAGGGGAAAGAGGGGCGGCTGGAACCCCTCCCGGCGCGGCAAGACCGCGAAGATGTCCTTGCAGAGCACGGTGACGCGGTGGGGTTCGATGCCCAGTTGCGCGGCGTTGTCCCGGATGAGCTGGGCGGCTTTCTTGTCCTGCTCCACGAACCAGACGCCCCGGGCGCCCCGGGACAGGGCTTCGAAGCCCAGGCTGCCGCTCCCGGCAAAGAGGTCCAGGACCAGGGTCTCGGTCCAGACGTGGCCCCTGGCCTCGAGCATGGAGAAGAGCGCCTCGCGCACCAGGGCCGTGGCCGGGCGATAGCCCGGCCCGTCTCCGGTCTTGAGCACGCGCCCCTTGAAGGTTCCGGCGGTGATGCGCAGTCCGTGTCCCATGGTGCTCCTTGCGCCTGGTCGGGCGGTTGTGGTGCGGCGGCCCGAGGCCCTACAGCTCCGAAATCAGGCCCGAGAGCTCGCTGTTGATTTCCAGCAGCCGGTCGCGCACGTCCACCTGGTCCACCCAGGGGCGGGCGCGCACCTGCTCCATGCGGCGGCGCAGCTCCGCCAGCCGGGACTCCTGCTCCGCCAGCAGGTAATCCCAGTCGATGCGCGGCTGGGCCACCTGCACGGGGGCGATGACCACTTCCAGCTCCTTGCCCGGCTCCAGAGTGCACTCTTCCAGATACCAGGGCACGTGCACCTTGAGCTGGAACTGCTCCTTGATCAGCCCGGCCAGGGTTTCCTGGGCCTTGCGTTCGCCGTGGATGAGGAAGACCTGCAGGCCGTTGCCGGTCTTGATGTGCAGGGCGCGCAGCCAGTCCAGAATCTGGCTCTGCCCGGCATGGGCCGAGAACCCGCCGATGGTGAAGATGCGGGCGTTCACGGCCACGTCCTCGCCCATGATCCGGATCTTGGCGGCGCCGTCCACGATGTGCCGCCCGGGCGTGCCCTTGGCCTGGTAGCCCACGAAGACCACGCTGGCGCCCTTGCGCCAGAGGTTGTGGCGCAGATGGTGCTTGATGCGCCCCGCGTTGCACATGCCGCTGGCTGAGATGACCACGGCGGGTCCAGCGGCGCTGTTGATGGCCTGGGACTCCTCGGTGCGCAGGGTGTAGATGAGGTTGGGCAGCTGCAGGGGGTCCTCGCCGTTGTCGAACATGGCCCGGGTCTTGTCGTCGAAGTACTCGGGGTGCTTGCGGAAGATCTCCGTGGCCCGGATGGCCAGGGGGCTGTCCACGTACACGGGCATGTCCTTGGGCAGGTGACCTTCCTTGTAGAGCAGGTGCAGAGTGTAAAGCACCTCCTGGGTGCGCTCCACGGCAAAGGCGGGGATGATGACCTTCTGGCCGTGCTTGTAGCTGTAGGCGATGGCCTCGATGAGCTCCTGGCGGCTGGTCTGCTCGTCCTTGTGGTTGCGGTCGCCGTAGGTGGACTCCAGGAAGAGGTAGTCCACGGCCTCGCCGTGGCTGGGGTCGCGGATGAGCAGCTGGTTGGGGCGGCCCAGGTCGCCGGAAAAGAGCAGGCGGTAGGTCTTGCCGTCCTCCTTCACGTGCAGCTCGATGAAGGCCGAACCCAGGATGTGCCCCGCGTCGCGGTAGGTGACCACGATGCCCGGCGCGGGCTCGAAGCTCTGGCCGTACTCCACCGGGGTGAGCAGCGGGAAGGTGGCCGCGGCGTCCTCCTGGTTGTAGAGCGGCTGCAGGGGCTGGGTGTCCTTACCGCGACGGATGCGCTTCTTGTTCTGCCAGGCCGCTTCCATCTCCTGGATGTGGGCGCTGTCCAACAGCATGATCTCCAGCAGGTCCCTGGTGGGGGTGGTGCAGTAGATCTTGCCGGAGAAGCCCTCCTTGACCATGGCGGGCAGGAGCCCGGAATGGTCGATGTGGGCGTGGGTCACGAGGAAGAAGTCGATGTTGGCGGCGTCGTAGCGGTCGAGCTGGCGGTTGCGCTTCTCGATTTCGCTGTTGCCCTGATGCATGCCGCAGTCCACGGCGAAACGGACGTCCCCGGCCTGCATCACGTAGCAGGAGCCGGTGACGGTCTGCGCCGCGCCCAGAAATTTTACCTTCATGGAGCACCCCTTGGTGGTTTCGCGTTGTTCTGCCCCCAGCAGTGCAAGATTTCAAGGATTATTTCGCGGCTCCCATCGGGGCGGCTGCCGGGTATCTGCCCGGCGGGTGGGAGGCGGGTGGCACGTTGCGCGAGGTGCGCAAAGTCATTATGCTTTCACGAATTCCAAAGAACACCCCCGGCCCAGAGGGCCGCAAGCCAAGGGAGCACCCATGCCCAGCAGACAGTTTGTCATCGACGACCTTTCCATGCACGAGTCCTGGCGGCTCTTCAAAATCATGGCCGAAATCGTGGACGGTTTCGACACCCTGGGCGACCTGGGCGTGGCCGTGAGCATCTTCGGCACCGCCCGGGCCAAGCCCGAGGACAAGGCCTACCAGGACACCGAGCGGTTGGCCCGGCTGCTGGTCAAGGCCGGGTACGCCGTGATCAGCGGCGGCGGCCCGGGCGTCATGGAGGCCGCCAACAAGGGCGCCTACGAGGCCGGGGGCAAGTCCGTGGGCCTGAACATCCGGCTGCCCATGGAGCAGGCGCCCAACAAGTATCAGAATGTTCCCTGTGAATTCAAATACTTCTTCGTGCGCAAGGTCATGTTCGTGAAGTACGCCATGGCCTACGTGGTCATGCCCGGCGGCCTGGGTACCCTGGACGAGCTCTTCGAGGCCGCGGTGCTCACCCAGACCCGCCGCATCAAGCCCTTCCCCATCGTGCTCTACGACAGAAGCTACTGGTCCGGGCTGCTGGACTGGCTGCGCGCGGAAATGGTGGCGCGGGGCTACGTCAACCCCGACGAGCTGGAGCTGCTCAACGTCATGGACACGCCCGAAGAGGTGGTGCAGTTCATCAAGCGCCACGTCATCGTCTGATCCGCGCCACGGATCGGAGGAGCCGCGCCATGTGGTATACGGGCCTGTGCGCCATTGCCAAGGACGAGGAGCCGTTCATTCACGAGTGGCTGGCCTATCACCATGCCCTGGGGTTCGAGCATTTCGTGCTCTACGACAACGAGAGCGCCGTGCCCCTGGAACGGACCCTGGCGCCGCAGGTGGCGGCCGGGCTGGTCACCGTGCACCGGGTGGCGGGCAAGAGCAGGCAGCTGCCCAGCTACGAGCACTGCCTGGCCACCCACGGCGGCACGTTCCGCTGGCTGGCCTTCCTCGATCTGGACGAGTTCCTGGTCCTGCGCGAACCCCAGGACATCCGGCTCTTTCTCGGGCGGCGCGAGGCGCTGCCCGGGGTGGCCGCGCACTGGCGCGTGTTCGGCTCGGCCGGGCATCTGGGGCGCCCCAAGGGGCTGGTGATCGAGAATTATTGCCAGCGCTTCCCGGACAGCGAGGTGGAGAACCTGCACATCAAGAGCATCGTGAACCCTCGCCTGGTGGAGCGGGTGCGCGACGCGCACCAGATCATACTCAAGGAGGGGCGCTGCTGCGTGGACGAACGCGGCGAACCCGTGGCCAGCGCCCTGGCTCCCTTCAGCGCGCAAACCATCTGGATCAATCACTACCACTACAAGTCGCAGCAGGACTACGAGGAGAAAATGGCCAAGGGGCGTTCCGACGTCCATGATCTGAGCCACAGCCGCAGCCTGGAGGCCTTCCGGGCCCAGAGCCTGCGGCCCACGGTGCCAGACGAGAGCGCCACCCGGCTGGCCCGGCTGGTGCGCACGGCCCTGCGGACCGGGCGCCCCTTGCGCCTGTTGGATCTCGACCAGCCGTCCCTGGCCGGGCAGGAGCTGTTCCGGATCGTGGAGCGTTTTCACGGTCTGCTCGAGGCCGGGCGGCTCGAACTGGCGGAGCTGCTGCTCATTCTCGTGCGGGGGCGTTTCGGGGCTCTGCCCGAGTTTCTGCGGGCCGAGGCCCTGCTGCACCTGGCCCGGCGGGACTTTGTCCGCGCCCGGGAGGCGGTGAACCGGCTCATCCCGCTCTGCCCCTCCCCGGAGGCCTACCACCTGCAGTTCCTGGTGCGTCTGGGCGCCGGGGACCGAGAAGGTGCGACGGCCACGGGCCGCTACCTGGTCCAGGCCATGAGCATGTTCAAGGTGCCCCAACCGCAATTGCTGGAGCAGCTGCGGCAGCAGGACCGGTTGCACGGCCTGGGCATCTGGGAGGGCTAGTGTCGCGTCCGCTTAGTTCGTATATATACGTTGCAAGTGAGTAGCGCGACACTATGGGCGGTCGTAAGACCGCCCCGCCGCTGATGGCGGGGTGAGCGAACTGGAAACCGCGCTTTCCAGTTTGCGGACATCACATTAGAGCCCCGTGCGGATCAGCGGGGAGGCGTGAATTCCCGCAGCAAATCAATGATCAGGCGGTAGTTGCGCTGGGGGTCGAACATGGAGAGCGCCCGCTCCCGTCCGGCCTCGGCCAGACGCAGGGCCAGGTCGCGGTCCTGGAGCAGGGTGCGCATGGCCCGGGCCAGGGCCGGGGCGTCGCGCTGGGGGACGAGCAGGCCGGTGACCTGGTGCTCGACGAGTTCCCCGATGCCCGAGACGTCCGAGGCCACCACGGGCAGGCGGTGGGCCAGGGCCTCCATGATCACGTTGGGGATGCCGTCCCGGTCGCCGGAGCTGTCGATGACGCTGGGCATGACGAAGAGGTCGGCCGCACGGAAGAGCCGCCCCACTTCGTGGTGGGGGACGAAGCCCGGAAAGGTCACCCGCTCGGTCAGGCCCAGCTCCCGGGTCAGGCGCCGCAATTCCTTTTCCTTGGGGCCCGCGCCCACCAGGGTCAGGCGGCAGTCCAGCCCCTCGCGGACCAGCTCGGCCAAGGCCTGCAGCAGGTAGGTGAAGCCTTTCTTGCCCACGAAACGCCCCACCGCGAGCAGTTGGAACGGGGGGCGCATGGCCACGGCCGCGGTGTCCTTGGTGGTGAGGGAAATGCCGTTGTAGGCCAGGCGAATCTTG
>CAZNSV010000294.1:0-4997 GCA_964575775.1 uncultured Desulfovibrionaceae bacterium | reverse complement strand
GGTGGAAGCCGTGGGCCAGCTCCTCGATGCGCCGCGTCAGGCGGCGGCTGAGGAGCAACACGGCGGGGAGCATGGCCGCGAAGACCAACAGGAGCATGAGGCCGGAAAACTGTTTGGCGGTTTCGAAGCTCTGCAGCACGACCTGGCGGGCGAAGGCGGCCGGGGTGACGAGGTCCTGGGCCGGGAGGATGAGCAGCAGGGCCGTGCCGTTACCGTCCATGGCGCCGTAGGCCCAGATGCTGGGGCGCCCCTGATAGTCCAGGGTGCGCAGTCCCGAACGCCCCGCGGCCATGTCCCGGGCCACCTCGGCCAGGATTTCGGTGTCCCTGGAGTGCAGCACCCGCTCCTGGGTGGCTGCCCGGAACACACCACGACCGTGATGCGTGGGCAGTTCCTGGGCTGCGGGGGTCTTGCGGGCCAGGATCACCAACTCCGGTGCCTCGGCTGTGGCCTCAGGGGAGGGGGGTTCCGCTGCGTCGTGTTGGTGCGCGTTCGTCGTGCGGGGTGTGGGCTGCCCAGCTCCATGCTGTTCGGACTGGGCGCTCACCACCAGGGTCTGCATGTGCTCGGAGAGCGCCTTGAGGTGCATGTCCGCGTGGAGCAGGGCGTCGATCTCCACCAGCATGGCCGTGACGGCCAGGGGTTCCCCGGCCTCGTTGCGCACGGCCGTGGACACGGTGAGCACCATGCGCCCCGTGAGGGGATCGGGGTGCGGCTGCCCCCAGACCGGACCGTCGCTGCGCAAGGCCCGGCGGCACCAGAGTGGCAGCATGCGGCGCGAGCCCTGGAAAGCCGGTTGCAGTTGGAGCTCGGTGGCGGGATACCCGGCCGTGCCCTGGGCCAGGATGTGGACCATCTGCCAGAGCACCAGGTCCGGCAGGCGCAGGGCGATGTCCCGGAACACCGGGACCACGGGTTGCAGCAGCTCCGGGAGCGCGCTGCCCTTCATGGCCAGGAGTGGGCTGAAGCGCCCATAGGAGACCGGGACGTCGGTGCAGGCACCGGCAGGGTCCAGACGGCAATGCCGTGGCGAGGGCTCCAGGGGCCCGGACGCATCCAGGGGCGGGTGGTGCTGCTCCCCGGTCAGGGTGGCCAGCAGGGCCTCGGCCTGACGCTGCAGGGCCAGTTCCAGGAGCTGGCGCTCGCGCTGCAGGGTGAAGGCGTGGGCCGCCACCTGGCGCTCCAACTCGTCGCTGCTGCGCCGGATCAGCAGGTCGGCCACGCGCCCCCCAAGGTTCTCGGCCAGGCCCGTGGCCAGGCGCTGACTGTTGCAGCGCAACAGCAGCATGGGGAGCAACGAGATGCTCAGGAGCAACAGGAGCAGCCGGGTTCGAAAGCGCATGGTAGTCCCTGGCGGTGGAGTAGGGGAGTATCGCGGTTGAACGATCGCGCAGCAATCAGCCACCCGAGACAGCAACAATAGCCTTCCGACCTGAGGCGAGGCAAGCCCCAACTGCCCCCCAGCGAACGCTGGGGGCCTCGGAAGAGTGGTCCCGGACCGGGGAAAACGCAACAAGCCTGAAACGCTGCGTGTGGGTAAGCCCGGCACGGGGCTCTCTCGCACAAGGAGTTCGTCAGAAAATACATAGTCGGGAGTTACGTGCGTCGGCCCTGCTTGTGGCAGTTTCGCCTTTGCGTCGCCGTCTGGATCGTGTAAACATCCAGACGATCACCACCAACCCCGGCACGACAGAGCAGTGCCCTGGAGGCGGCCATGTGGGAATACACGGACAAAGTCAAAGCGCATTTTCTGCATCCCAAGAACGTGGGCGCGCTGGAAGACGCCAACGCCGTGGGCGAGGTGGGCAGCCTGGCTTGCGGCGACGCGCTCAAGCTCTATCTCAAAATCGATGAGGGCGGCGTAATCCGGGATGCCACCTTCCAGACCTTCGGTTGCGCCAGCGCCATCGCGTCCAGTTCGGTGCTCACGGAGATGCTCAAGGGCAAGACCGTGGAGGAGGCCAAGGGGCTGACCAACCGGGACATCGCCGCCGAGCTGGGGGGGCTGCCCCAGGAGAAGATGCACTGCTCGGTCATGGGCCAGGAGGCCCTGGAGGCCGCACTGAAGGCCTATTGGGGCGAGAAGACCGAGGCCCCGCAGGCCGAGGGCGAACTGGTCTGCAAGTGTTTCGGGGTCACGGACATGCAGATTCGCCGCACCATCGCAGAGAACGACCTCAAGACCGTGGAGGACGTCACCAACTTCACCAAGGCCGGCGGCGGCTGCGGCGAGTGCATCCTGGACATCGAACGAATCCTCCTCGACATCCGCGGTCTCGAGCTGGCGCCCTTGAAGCCGCCGAGGAAGAAGCTGACCAACATCCAGCGCATGCAGCTCGTCTCCAGGATCATTGAAGACGAGATCCGCCCCAGTCTCAACAAGGACGGCGGGGACATCGAACTGGTGGACATCGAAGGCCACAAGGTCCTGGTCTCTTTGCGCGGCGCCTGCGTGGGCTGCCCGTCCAGCCAGCTGACGCTCAAGGGGCTTGTCGAACGGCGGTTGCGCGAGGCCGTGGAGCCGGAAATTGTCATCGAGGAGGTCTAGTCCATGAGCGACACAGCCCCCCGCGTCGTCTATCTCGACAACAACGCCACCACCATGGTCGCCCCCGAGGTCTTGGAGGAGATGCGCCCCTATTACGGGGAATTGTACGGCAACCCATCCAGCATGCATTCTTTTGGGGGCAACGTGGGCCGCAAGGTCAGCCAGGCCAGGGAGCGCATCGCGGCGGGTCTGGGCTGCGAGCCCGACGAGGTCGTCTTCACCTCCTGCGGGACCGAGGCCGACAACACGGCTCTGCACGCCGCCGTGGCGGCCCGTCCGGACAAGCGGCGGGTGGTCACGACGCGGGTCGAGCATCCGGCCGTGCTCAACTATGCAAAGCTCCTGGAGAAGAAAGGCTACGACGTGGTCTGGCTGGCCGTGGACAAACTGGGCCGCCTGAACCTCGACGAAGTGCGCGAGGTCGTCACCGCGAACACAGCCGTGGTCTCGGCCATGTGGGCCAACAACGAATCCGGGGTCATCTTCCCGGTCCAGGAGTTGGCCGAGATCTGCGCGGCACGCGAGGTGCCCTTCCACACCGACGCGGTGCAGGCCGTGGGTAAGGTCGCGGTGGACCTGGGGGCCCTGCCTGCGGCCTACCTGGCCCTGTCCGGCCACAAGCTCCATGCCCCCAAGGGTGTGGGGGCCCTGTTCGTGCGGCGCGGCGCGCCCTTCCGCCCCTTTCTCATCGGCGGGCACCAGGAGCAGGGTCGGCGCGGCGGCACCGAGAACACGGCCGCCATCATCGCCCTGGGCAAGGCTGTGGAACTGGCCACGGTCCATCTGGAGGAAGAGAACACCCGCGTGCGGTCCCTGCGCGACGAACTGGAGCTGGGGCTGCTGGCGGCCATCCCCGACGCGATGATCAACGGCGACACTGCCAACCGGCTGCCCAACACCTTGTCCATCGCCTTCAAATACGTCGAGGGCGAGGCCATGCTGCTGCTGCTGGACCAGCACGGCATCTGCGCCAGTTCCGGCTCGGCATGCACCTCCGGGAGCCTGGAGCCGTCCCACGTGCTGCGGGCCATGGGCGTTCCCTTCACGTTTGCCCACGGCTCCTTGCGTTTCTCCCTCTCGCGCTACACCACGCGGGCGGACATCGACCTCGTGCTGCAGGAACTGCCAGACATCGTGGCTCGACTCAGGGCCATGAGCCCCTACCGGGACGAGGGCGGCGCCTGCGCCGTGGAGCGCGACACCCTGTGACAAGCGAGAGGGGAGAGTCCAACGCCGCGGCCTCTCCCCTCGTTCAGTACCCTCCGCAAGGGCCTTTCTTGGTGTCTGAGCTTATGAAGCGCACAACATCTTCAGCATGTTGTGCGCTTCGCAGTGCAATGTGGCGCGCCGCTGTCCTCAGGCCGCGCCCGTACGATCAAGGGGGCGGATGTCCGCGGCAATGCGCTCGAACAGCCCCTCGTCGGCCGCAACCTCCAACTCGTAGCGGGTCTGGAGGTTCAGCCAGAACGCGGTGCTGGTCTCGAACAGCCGCGCCAGCCGGGCGGCCGTATCCAGCGTGATGCCCCGGCGGCCGTGCACCAGGTCGTGCACCCGCTGGTTGGGGATGCGCAAGGCAATGGCCAGCGCACTTTGCGAGAGCCCCAGGGGCTGCATGAACTCTTCCAGCAGAATCTCGCCGGGATGCACGGGCGGTATGGTCGCGTTCATGGGGACCTCCTAATGGTAATCCAAGATTTCCACGCCGAGCGCACTGCCATCTTCCCACGTGAAGCAGATCCGCCAGCGATCATTGATCCGGATGCTGTACTGTCCGTTGCGGTTGCCCTGCAACGGCTCCAGTCGATTTCCGGGAGGGCATCGTAAGTCGTCGATGTTCTTGGCGGCATCCAACATCAGCAGCTTTCGGAGGGCGGTTCTCTGAATATCCGCAGGCAACCGCCGCGTCGGATGTCGCCGAAACAGCGCCTCCGTCTCTTTGCATTTGAAGGAGCCGATCATGGAGAGAATATACGCACTCTGTGTTTATGTGTCCAGCGTTACTTCAACTTGCAGCACTTCTTGTACTTTTTCCCGCTGCCGCAGGGACAGGGGTCGTTGGGCCCCACCTTGGGCGCGTCGCGGCGCACGGGCTGCGGCTTCTTGGCCTCTTTGGGGGCGCCGGAGTAGTTGAGGGCCTTGGGCGTCTCCTCGTGCTTGAACTCCTCCTGGGCCACCAGCTGCAGGCGCAGACGGCAGAGGTTGCGCAGGGCGCTCTCCTTGATCAGGTAAATCATCTCCTGGAAGACCTCGAAACCCTCGCGCTTGTACTCCTGCTTGGGATCCTTCTGCCCGTAGCCGCGCAGGCCGATGCCGTCGCGCAGGTGGTCCATGTTCTGGAGGTGCTCCTTCCAGTTGCGGTCCAGGGCTTCGAGCAGGAAGAAGCGCAGAATCTCCTGATACTGTTCGGCAGGGGCCTGCTTCAGGGCCTCGAAGTGCCGGTCCAGGGCGG
>CAZNSV010000293.1:0-5010 GCA_964575775.1 uncultured Desulfovibrionaceae bacterium | reverse complement strand
ATCTACGCCTATTCCAGGCTCCGGCTGAGTCCCGAGACCCCGCCCTACATGACCGTCATCGTGGGCATCCCCGTGGAGCAGGCCCTGGCCGAGGCCCGGCAAACCACCGTACGCGCCATGGGCATCCTGGTGCCCACCGCGGGGCTGGCCTTTCTCGTGGCCTGGCTGCTGGGTGGGGTCGTATTGGGGCGGCGCATGGCCCGCATGGCCATGGTGGCCGACCGCATCGGCCAGGGAGACCTGGACGCCAGGACCGGCCTGGTTCACGGCAATTCGGACATCAGCCGTATTGCCAAGGCCCTGGACACCATGGCCGCCCAGCTCCAGCGCCGCCTGGACGAACGAGACGCCGCCACAAAGGAGTTGGTGGAGAGCGAACGCCGCTTCCGCACCATGATCGAGAACATGCCGGTGCTCATCCACGCCCAGGACAGCTCCGGAGACTACGTCTACTGGAACCGGGAAGCCGAAAGGGTCACCGGGTACCTGGCCCAGGAAGTGGTGCACAATCCCCAGGTGGACCGGATGCTCTACCCCGAGGCCGACCCGGCGGATCTGGACCTGCTCCGCCCCCAACCAGAGGACGGCGACTTCGCCCAGCGCGAAATGACCCTCACCGCCAGGGACGGCAGCAAGAAGACCATCGTCTGGTCCAGCATCTCCGCCAGCTGCCCTGTCCCGGGCTGGGCCGTCTGGGTGGTGGGCATGGACATCACGCAACGCAAGGTCATGGAGCGCGAGCTGCTGACCGCCCGGGACCAGGCCCTCTGCGCCAGCCGCACCAAGTCCGAGTTCCTGGCCAACATGAGCCACGAGATCAGGACCCCGCTCAACGGCATCCTGGGCATGCTCCAGCTGCTGGAGCTGGAACTCACGCCCTTGCCCCTGGAAGCCAGGGAGTATCTGCACACGGCCGTGCACTCCACCGAGCGACTCAACCGTCTGCTTTCGGACATCCTGGACATCTCCAAGGTGGAGGCCGGGAAGCTGAGCCTGCGGGAGGAGCCCTTCGACCTCTGGGAGGTCTTGCGCAGCGTGGAGCAGCTCTTTGCCCCCGCGGCGCGACAGGCCGGTCTCCAGCTCCGCTTCCGGGCGGACGAGACCCTGCCCCGCAGATTGGTGGGCGACGGCCCCCGGCTGCTGCAGATCCTCAACAACCTGGTGGGCAACGCCCTCAAGTTCACCAGCGAGGGCGACGTGACCGTGACGGCCGCACCCCTGCCCCAGTCCGACGGCCAGCGGGTCAGGATCCTTTTCACCGTGGAGGATACGGGCATCGGCATCCCGGACGCCAAGCTGGGCAGCCTGTTCGCCCCTTTCACCCAGATCGACGGCGGCCTGAACCGCCCCTATCAAGGGGCGGGCCTGGGCCTGGCCATCTGCAAGGGGCTGGTGGCCCTCATGGGGGGCACCTTGTCCGTGCAGAGCGAGAGCGGCCAGGGCTCCACCTTCTGCGTCAGCCTGCCTTTCCGACCTGCCCTGGACGAGGTGCCGCCAGCAGGGCCTGCCGAGGCCACGGACTCCGCACCGTCGTTGAGTTTGCGGGTCCTCCTGGCGGAAGACGACGCGGTGAACCGCCTGGCCGCCGCCCGGCAGCTGGAAAAGAAGGGGCACCGCGTAACTGCGGTCAAGAACGGCCGTGAAGCCCTGGCCGCCCTGCGAGACGAGGCCTTCGACCTGGTGCTCATGGACGTGCAGATGCCGGTGCTCGACGGCCTGGAGGCCACGCAAATCATCCGCAGCGCCGAGGAGTTCCGGGACAAGGCCCGGATTCCCGTCATCGCGTTCACGGCCTATGCCATGTCCGGCGACCGGGAGCGCTTCCTGGCCGCGGGCATGGACGACTACCTCGCCAAGCCCATCGATATGAGCGAATTGCTCGCCGTCTTGGCCAGACTTTCAGCCAGCCGGGCCTGAGCAGGCTGGAACGAGAGGTCGGGTCGCCCTGCAGCGAAGGGTGTCCCGGCCGACAGGTCGGGGTAGCCGCCCTAGGCGGTCCGCAGCAGCGAGTTTTCGCCTTGAAACAGGAAAGAGGCTGCCACGATCGAGGATCATGGCAGCCTTGTCGCGTCGTCAGAAAAAGACCCACGTCCCAGCCGCGAGGGACGGTGATCCCAGGCACCGCAGCCCCATTCCGCAAGGGCACGGTCCCGCGCAGTCCGGCCCGGGTGGGATCAGACTGGATCGGGCCGGATCAGGCCCAGGCAGCCAGGCGACGGGTGCGCTTCTTGAGCTTGTTGATCTTGCGGCGCAGCAGGTCGCGGTCCTTGCGGGCCTCGGAGGCGGCCTTGACCTCGCGCAGCTTGCGGATCTCGCGCTTGAGTTCGGAAATCTGGGCCTTGTAGGGGGAGACCTTCTGGCCTTCCTCGTCCTTGATCCCAAACACTTCCTTGATGCTCTTCAGGATCTCGTCCTTGTCCATGCCCGAAGCGCCCGTGATCATGGGCAGCTTGTCCATGACGAGCTGACGCAGTTCCTTGGCGGTCATCTTGTCCAGGGGCTTCTTGAGTCCCAGATCGTCGAAGCTGATCTCTTCCATCCTTGTCTCCTGCTCTGCCCGATAAGGTTGGGCGTTGCTATGCTTTTTCGCCGAACATGGCGAGATACGCGCGATACCCGCGTGCCACCGGGGATTCCGGGTCCATGAATGCGAGGGCCTGCCCCAGTTTGGCCGGACGGACCGGCGGGGCTTTGGGGGCGCGCTGGATGCCGCGTGCGTCCAGCGGGGTTTTGCCCATTAGCAGTTCGCACTGCACTTTGTCAAAGAAAACTTCGCCCAGGTACCCGTTCACCGCGTCCAGGATCCCCGGGGCGTGGAAGGTGGCTTCCTGCATGGCCGCCCCATCTTCCACTCCCAGCCGCAACGTGCGCTTGCGATGTCCCAAGGGGCGCACCAAGGCGGCAACCTCCTCGCCCACCACCCGGGACCAGTCGCTCCACAGCCGGGCCAGCCGGAAGGGCTTGTCCGCCCGCATGTTCGCGCGGCAAAAGGTCTGCAGATTGTAGCCCAAATGGCGCATGCCTCCTCCCAGGCCTCACGACGCGAGGCCGTCTTACACAGTGCCTCGAATCCGAAAAAAACTCAACAACACTGTCGCAAGCGTGGTTTCCGAGAAGCCACTTCCCGTGGCCGTCTAAGCTCCTCTGCTTGAAGGACCGGCACGATCCCCGCCTTGCCTCACGCCCCTGAAAGCGGTATGGATTAGCTTGGCCACCGTGCGGACCGGCAGTTCCGGGGGGAACCGTGAGGCCGAAGCATGATGCCCGAGCAGGGGGGTGATGTGGATTCGACAATCCTGAGCGCCGAGCAGTACCAGCTCATCCTCGATTCCGTGGAGGCTGTCGTCTATGTGGCCACCATGGACACCCACGAGATCCTCTACTGCAACCAGAAGTGTATCGAATCGCGCGGCCCGGACCTGGTGGGCAAGCAGTGCTGGTCCGTTCTCCAGCAGGGGCAAAGCGGCCCCTGCGAATTCTGCACCAACCACCTCCTGCTGGACGCCGACGGTCAACCCGTGGGCGTTCATGTCTGGGAGCACCGCAACACTGTCAACGGCCGCTGGTACCACATCGTGGACAGGGCCATCCCCTGGCACGACGGCCGCATGGTCCGGCTGGAAATCGCCACGGACATCACGCCGCGCAAGACCATGGAAACCGCGCTGCTACGTAGCGAGGAACGCCTGACCGAAGCCTTCGAGGCCGTGCACGACGGACTCTGGGAGTGGAACCTCGGCACGGGCGAGGTCTACTTCAGCCCCCGCTATTATACCATGCTGGGCTATGCCCCGGACGAGTTCCCCCCCTCCTACGAGGCCTGGCGCAGTCTGCTCCATCCGGACGACCTCTTGCGCGCCGAGCCCATCGTGCGGGAAGGGGTGCGCCAGTGCCGCTCCTTTCAGCTGGAATTTCGCATGCGCACCAAGGACGGCGGCTGGCGCTGGGTATTCGCCCGGGGGCGCGTGGTGGAGCTCAACGAACAGGGGCAGGCCCGACGCATGGTCGGCACCCACGTGGACATCACGGAGCAGAAACTTGCCGAGAGCGCCCTGCGGGCCAGCGAGGAACGCTTCCGCTCCCTGGTGGAGCAATCCCCCTTCGGCCTGTACCTCTATGAGCTCACGGGCAACGACGAGTTGCTGCTGCTCCAGGCCAACCCGGCCGCGGACCGCATCGTCGGCATCGATCACGACGCCCTGCTCGGCCTGCCCCTGGAAGCCGCCTTTCCGGGCCTGGCGGGGACGCCGCTGCCGGCAGCCTTCCGTCGGGTGCTGCGGGAAGGGAAGAGTTGGCACCAGACAGACCTGGAATATGCCGACGGAGCCATCCACGGGGTGTTCGACGTCTGGGCCTTTCCCGCGGACCCGCGCCTGCTGGCAGTGAATTTCATGGACGTGGTCGAGCGCAGAAACGCCCGCCAGGCCCTGGAGGCCGAGAAGGAGCGGCTGCGCCTGCTGCTGGAGGCCCTGCCCATCCCGGTGGCGGTGACGGCCCGGGCGGACGGCCGGATACTCTACATCAACACCGCGGCCCGCGGTCTCTTCGAGGTCGCCGGCGATGACCAGGCAGACCGCAGTGCCTTCGGGTATTACGCCGACCCGGAGGACCGGAAAGCCCTGCTGCGGGCCCTGGACCAGGGCGGCGGCTCGGCCCATCTGGAGTTGCGGCTGCGAACGGAAAACGGGCGCGGTCTCTGGGCCTTCGTGGCCTCCACCAGCATGGACTACGGCGAGACTCCGGCCCTTTACTCCGTGTTCCAGGATATCTCCGACCGCAAGGCAACCGAGGAGGCCCTGCGCCAGAGCCGCGAGATCTTCAGCACCTTCATGGACGTGCTTCCGGCCGCCGTGTTCATCCAGGACCGGGAGCTGCGCACGGTCTTCATCAACCGCTATTTCCGGGAGGTCCTGGGCGGGTCGGATACCTGGCTGTACAAACGGACTGACGAGTTGTTCCCCGGCGAGGCCGGACGCCTCATGGTGGAGGATTCCCGCCAGGCCCTGAAAA
>CAZNSV010000292.1:0-5014 GCA_964575775.1 uncultured Desulfovibrionaceae bacterium | reverse complement strand
CCTGCAAGTCCTGGCGGATCTTGCGGGCCAGGGCCGGACTGTGCCCCCCGGTGGAGATGCACACGCTCAGGTCGCCGCAGGCGGCCTGGGCCGGGACAATGAAGTCGCCCTCATCGGGGGCGTCCACCACGTTGCAGAGCACGCCGCGCTCCCGACAGGCCAGGGCCACGGCCGCGTTCACCGCGCGATCCGCCGTGGCGGCCACGACCAGGAAACGGCCGTCCAGGTCCGAAGCCGCGAAGGGGCGCTGGGCAAAACTCGCGGCCGGATGCCGCAACAGGTCCGTCAGCTCCGCGTCCGGGGGCGCGGCATCCAGCACCAGCAGCCCGGCCGGGTCCGCGGCCAGCAGCGAGGCGATCTTGCGTCGCCCCACCGCGCCTGCGCCCACCACCAGACAGTGCTTGTCCGTCAGGCGGACGTTCAAGGGGTAGTAGCCCATGACGGCAGCATAGCAAAGCCGGGCGCGTCTGTAAAAGGAGAATGCGGGCAATATCTTGCGCCGCGAGTCACAATGGGCTAGAGTGCCCGGACCCTCCGGGCTCCCCTTTGCGGCGTCCGGCGGCCTTGTCCCGTCATTTCGCTTCGGTCCGGCCATCCCCGTGCCGGACCCGATCCGCCCCAAGGCAGAAGGAGAGGCATGCCCCGGCAGTTGGTGGTGCAATTGGCCCGATTCGGGGACCTGGTGCAGAGCAAGCGGCTGATCCTGTCCCTGGCGGCCCGGGGCGAGACGCATATCTGCGTGGACCGTGGCTTGGCGCCTCTGGCGCGACTGCTCTATCCCCAGTGTCCGGTCCATGCCCTGCCGGCCCACGGCAATGCGCCCCCCGGCGAGATACTGCCCGCCTGCCGCGAGACCCTGGCCGCCCTGCGCGCCCTGAACTGGGATGCGGTCTACAACCTCAACTATTCCGGCCTCAATCTGGCCCTTTCCACCTGTTTTCCCCCCGATATCGTCCACGGCCACCAGTTGGTGGCCGGTCAGGCCCGCAAGAGCCCCTGGGCCGAGCTGGGTTTTCGCTGGACCGCCAGACGCCGTGCCGCGCCTCTGAACCTGGTGGATTTCTGGGCCTGGACCCTGCAGCCGGGGCAGTCGCCCTTTGCGGCGCCCCTGGAGCCCGACCTGGTCAACCCTCCGGCCCGGCCCGGGGGGCAGGGGCTGGGCGTGGTCCTGGCCGGACGCGAGGCCCGACGCTCCCTGCCCCTGGCGGTGCTGGTGCCCCTGGTGCAGGCGGCCCTGCAAGGCACCGGAGCCAGGCGAGCCGTGCTGCTTGGGGGGGCTGCCGAGCGTCCTGCTGCCCGGGCCTTTCTGAAGAACGCCCCCCCTGCCTTGGCCCAGCGCTGCGAGGACCTTTGCGGCAAGACGGACTGGCAGGGGCTGATCACCGCCGTGCAGGGGCTGGATTTGCTCTTCACGCCGGACACCGGCACCATGCACCTGGCCGCGCACCTGGGGGTGCCGGTGCTGGCCGTATTCCTGTCCTCGGCCTGGGCCTGGGAGACCGGCCCCTACGGACTGGGGCACCGGGTGCTGCAGGCCGTCACGGACTGCGCGCCCTGCGTGGAGAGCGCGCCTTGCACCAACGAGCTGGTCTGTCTGCCGCCTTTCGCGGCCAAGGAGACCCTGCGGGCCGTGGCGCGCGGGCTGGATTTCACGGCCAATGCCCTGCCGCCCGGGCTGCTGCCTCTGGCCACGGACGTCGATGCCTTGGGCCAGGTGCTGCGCCCCTTGCAAGGGGCGGATCCGGCCGCAGTCCAGCGCGAGGCCCTGCGGGGGCTGCTGGCGGAGCAGCTATTGGGGCTGGCGCCGCAACCCGGGGTGCAGGCCACGGCCGAGACCTTTTTCCTGGAGCGGGACTGGCTGCTGCCGCCCCACCGCAACCGGGCCTCGGCCCTGGATTGAGGAGAGACCATGAGCGCTTCCCTGCGCGTGTTGCTCGTGCTGCCGCTCTACGGCGGTTCCCTGCCCGTGGGGCGCTACTGCGCCACGGCCCTGCGGGAGCTGGGGCACGTGGTGGAGGTCTTCGAGGCCCCCGAGTTCCACGGCGCCTTCACGGCGCTCAAGTCCTTGCGGGTGGGGGCGGACCGGCTCGAGTATCTGGAGAACAGCTTCCTGCAGGTGGTGTCCCAGGCCGTGCTGGCCAAGACCGAGAGCTTCGCCCCCGACCTGGTGCTGGCCCTGGCCCAGGCGCCCCTGTCGCGCCAGGCCCTGCAGCGGCTGCGTCGGGAGGGGGTGGCCACGGCCATGTGGTTCGTGGAGGATTTCCGGCTCTTCACCTACTGGCGGGCCTTTGCGCCGCTCTACGACGTCTTTGCCGTGATCCAGAAGGAGCCCTTTTTCGAGGAGCTGGCGGCCATCGGGCAGCCCAATGCCCTGTACCTGCCCCTGGCCGCGGACCCCGGGTTCCACCGCCCCCTGGACCTGAGCCCGGCGGAGCGGCGCGGCTACGGCTCGGACCTGTCCTTTCTGGGCGCGGGCTATCCCAACCGGCGGCTGGCCTTCCGGCGGCTCATGCACCTGGACTTCAAGATCTGGGGCAGCGACTGGGACGGCGAGTCGCTGCTCGCGCCGTTGCTGCAGCGCAAGGGGGAGCGCATCGCCCCTGATGAGGCCGTGAAGATTTTCAACGCCGCCCGGATCAACCTGAACCTGCACTCCAGCGTGCAGACCAAGGAGCTGGTGGCGCCGGGCGATTTCGTGAACCCGCGCACCTTCGAGCTGGCGGCCTGCGGGGCCTTCCAGCTGGTGGACCGGCGCTCGCTGCTGCCGGAGCTGTTCGCCGCAGGGGATCTGGCCACCTTCGGCTCCCTGGAGGAGTTGGAGGAGCGCATCGAACACTACCTGCGGCAGCCGGAGGAGCGTCAGGCCATGGCCCGGCGCGCCCGGGAGCGGGTCCTGGCCGAGCATTGCTACACCCACCGCATGCAAAGCCTGCTGACCTTCGTGGGGCAGCGGCTGGCCCCTTGGCCCAGGGAGCGCGCGGTCGATCCGGCCTCGAGCGTGCTGCCTCCGGACCTACAACAGGAGCTGGCCGCGCTGTTGCAGCGGCTGGAACTGCCCCCGACCACGAATTTCGACGATCTGGTCTGGTCCCTGCGCCAGCAGCAGGGCGTCTTGAGTGAACTGGAAACGTCCATCCTGTTTCTGGACGAATGGCGCAAGCAATACCTGCGGAAATGACGGCCCCCCGACAAAGGGGCGCCGCGAACGACACAGCCGGTGGAGGAAGCATGGCACGAGCGGAACGCAGCACGGGAAGCTACAGCGAACTGGAACGCCTGGGCCCGGAAGCCCGGCAGGCGCACGTCCGGCAGGCCCTGCAGGGAGTGCTGCAGGCCGCCTGGGAGCACTCCGGAGAATTCCGGCAGCGCCTGCAGCAGGTGGGGCTGACCCCTGGCGACGTCCGGGAGCTGGACGACTGGGCCCAGATTCCCACCTTCAGCAAGAAGCAGCTCATCGCCCTGCAGCAGGAGGCCGGCCTGGCCGCCATGCTCTCCTGCGCTCCGGGCGAGCTGTCGCGCATCTACATGTCCCCGGGCCCGCTCTTCGATCCCGAGGGGCGCGGCGACGACTACTGGGGTTGGGGCGAGGCCTTCTACGCCGCCGGGTTCCGCAAGGGCGACCTGGTGCAGATGACCTTCAGCTACCACCTGACCCCGGCGGGGCTGATGCTGGAGGAACCCTTGCGCATCCTGGGTTGCGGCGTGATCCCGGCCGGGCCGGGCAACACCGAGGTGCAGATCGACCTGCTGCGTCGCCTGCCCGTGACCGGCTTCGTGGGCATGGCCAGCTACCTGCGCGTGATCCTGGACAAGGCGCGGCAGATGGGGCTGGATCCGGCCCGGGACTTCTCCCTGCGCGCGGCCTTCGTGGCTGCGGAACGGCTGCCCGAGACCCTGCGCCGGGGGCTGGAGGAGGAGCTGGACATGCTGGTGCGCCAGGGCTACGGCACCGCGGACGTGGGCTGCATCGCCTACGAGTGCCCGGAGCTCGGGGGCATGCATCTGTCCTCGCGCTGTCACGTGGAGATCGTGGACCCCAAGACCAAGGAGCCTCTGCCCGTGGGCGAGATCGGCGAGGTGGTGGTCACCCCCTTCACCACGGCCTACCCCCTGGTGCGCCTGGCCACGGGCGACCTGTCCCGGCTCTCGGCCGAGCCCTGCGCCTGCGGCCGCACCTCCCTCAAGCTCCAGGGCATCCTCGGCCGCGTGGACGACACGGCCAAGGTCAAGGGGCAGTTCATCTACCCGCACCAGGTGGCGGAAGTGACGGCGGCCTTCCCCTGCATCGCCCGCTGGCAGGTGCTGGTGCAGAACCCGGGCGGCAAGGACCACATCGCCATCCGGCTGCAGCTCGCGGGGGAGCTGGACGAGGCGCGCTTCGTGAAGGCCTTCCAGGACAAGCTGAAACTGCGGCCCCAGGTGCTGTGCCTCTGCGGGGGTGAGACCCTGCCGGACAACTGCCCCCCCCTGGTGGACGAGCGGAATTTTGATTAGGAATAGTTGATAACTATCTGAAGAAAAAGAGTTGCGAGGGGGAACCCCTTTATAAGCGGCAGCCGTTGGACGCGGTCGTTTGCGTCTTACGGATGACGACCGCAGAGCGAGGGTTCTCCCCCTCTCACTCCTCGCAGTCTCACTCCTCGCAGTCTGACTTCTCGCAGCCTCGCTCCCCCGGTTTCATCCTCGATCAGCGCCCCCGGGCCAGAAAGGCCGCGGCCGTTGCCAAGGCCTGGGCCCGTCCCTGGGCATCCGGCCGGAACCAGTGGATGTCCGGATCCTTGCGGAACCAGGTCAGCTGCCGTTTGGCGTAGGCGCGGGTGTTGCGCAGCCAGAGGTCCTTGGCCTCGGTCAGGCTGAGCCGCCCCTGCAGGTGGGCCAGGAGCTCCGCGCAGCCGATACCGCTCCAGCCGGGGGCCGTGGGGTCCGGGCAGCGAGCCAGGGCTGCCCGCGCCTCGTCCAGGGCCCCGGCGGCGAGCATGGCCTCGATGCGCCGGGCCAGCAGGGGGGTGAGTTC
>CAZNSV010000291.1:0-5038 GCA_964575775.1 uncultured Desulfovibrionaceae bacterium | reverse complement strand
CCCAGCACGTCCAGGGCCGTGCTCATCTTGCCGAACCGCTGGGCCAAGTCCAGGGCCACATCCCGTTCGGGCTTGCGCAGGGCCCGGCGCCCCGTACGGCTACGCAACAGAGCCAGGGCGTCCTTGTCCGAGAGCGGCCCCACCCAGATGGTGGCCTCATCCGCCGCGGCGGGTTGCAAGGCCACAGGAGGGGGCAGATGCAGGACCCCGGCCTCCCGGGCCTGGGCAAAGTGCTGCAGGGTTTTGGGCAGCAGCATTCCGGCAGCCTCGCGGCCACCGGGCCAGGCATCCAGGATCAGCAGCCAGCGCTTGTGCCCGTCCAGCCAGGAGCGCAGGGCTCCGGCAGGATCAGGCACGGCGTCCTCGTCCAGCCCCAGGGCCCGGACCCCGGTCCTGAACTCGTGGCGCACGAAGGACGCGTTGCCCCAGCTGAGCCAGAGCACGGCGCTGTGCCTGTCGCCGTGGCGTTGCAGGTAGTCCAGGGCCAGCTGACTGCGCCCCAGGCCGCTTTTGTGGGCGGTGAGCACGCACTGCCCGGGCTTGGCCAGCAGGGCTTCCAGAGCCTTGCGCTCCTTGTCGCGCCCCGTGAAATGCTCGCTGCAGCGCCCCGGCACTCGCCAGGGTTTCATCACCGGCAAGGGGCGGGCGAAATCCTGCAGACGGGGCAGCGACTCCAGAGGGGGCGCCGGTTCGGACGACTGGCCGAGCTTCTCGGCCAGATACACCGCCAGCAGCTCCAGGCCTCTGGCATCGGACAGCAGAAAATAGCTCAGGGACTTCAACGGCTCGGGGATGAAGATGGCGTCTTCCCGCTCCAGGAGCACGGGCACCAGGCAACTCGGGGGGCGCTGCAGCGTGGCCTGGGGCAGAATCGCCCCTTCATAGTAACCACCCTTTGGGGGGCGCCGCAGCCGATCCAGATAGCCGCGACTGCAGACCACCACCACGCAGTGGGCGGTCTCGAGTTCCTGGGTGACCCAGCTGTCCCAGCCGGGCGAGGGAAAGACCACCTGCTGGTCCAGACGGCAGTCGAAGCCCAGTGCGCGCAAGCGCTCGCTGAAGGCAAAGACACGCTCCACGTGCCGGGGCGAGTCGTGACTGTAACTGACGAAGACCTTGTGCGTCTGAGTCGTTCTCTCGGACATCGCTGCCTCTTGTTACCTGGAGCGGAGATGCACCTGCCATGAGGATGAAGCCGTCCTGCAACGGCCGGATGTGTCATTCTTGTTCGGGACATAGCACCGGACCGCTCAGGCATCAAGAGTGCACAGCGGCATTGCGCACCCGCACGGCTCGGATTTCAGCCTTGGTCCTGGCTTTCCGGGGGGCGAAAAACAAACGGCCCCGCCCCGTGAGCATGACGAGGCAGGGCCGGACCACTAGGCGCTGGGATTCTTCTCAGAAACAGGCTTTCTCCAGGGCGATGAGATCGTCGTAGGTCTCGCGGCGACGGGCCACCACCACCTTGTCGCCGTCCACCAGGAGCTCGGCGGCGCGCGGTCGGGAGTTGTACTGGGAGCTCATGCCGAAGCCGTAGGCCCCGGCGGAGAACACCGCCAGAAGCTCGCCGGGCAACACCGCGGGCATGCTGCGCTCGCGGGCGAGAAAGTCGCTGGACTCGCAGATGGGGCCCACCACGTCCAGAACCCGCTCGGGACGCCCCTGGGGGCGGACTTCCGCGATGCGGTGATAGGAATCGTACAGGGCGGGGCGGATCAGATCGTTCATGGCCGCATCCACGATGAGGAAATGCTTGCTGGGCGTGTCCTTGGTGTAGAGCACCTCGGTGACCAGCAGCCCGGCGTTGCCGGAGATGACGCGCCCGGGCTCCAGGATCAGGGTCAGGTCCCGGCCTGCCAGGGCCTTGGTCAGGGCGTCGCCGAACTCGGTGGGATGCGGGGGCTGCTCCTCGTTGTAGGTGATGCCCAGGCCGCCACCGAGATCGAGGTAGCGGATGGACAAGCCTTCTGCCAGCAGGGTTTCGTGGAAGCGCATGAGGCGGTCCAGGGCTTCCAGAAAGGGGTCCAGGCTGGTGAGCTGGGAGCCGATGTGACAGTCGATGCCCACGGGCTCAACGGCGGCCAGAGCCTGGGCCCGACGGTAGGCGTTGAGGGAAGTCTCCAGGTCCAGGCCGAACTTGTTCTTCTTCAGCCCCGTGGAAATATAGGGGTGGGTCTTGGGGTCCACGTCGGGGTTGATGCGCAGGGAGATGCGCGCCACCTTGCCCAGCTCTCCGGCGATGCGGTCGATACGCTCCAGCTCCTGCTGCGACTCCACGTTGAACATGAGGATGTCGGCTTCCAGGGCCATGCGGATCTCTTCGGGACGCTTGCCCACGCCGGAATAGACGATGCGCTCCGCCGGGACCCCCGCGGCCAGGGCCCGGTGCAGCTCGCCGCCGGACACGATGTCCATGCCCGCCCCTTGCTCTTGCAACAGCCGCAGCACGCAGACATTGGAGTTGGCCTTGACCGAGAAGCAGGTCAGATGAGGCAGCTGGGCGAAAGCGGAATCAAAGGCCTCGAAATGACGCCGAAAAGTGGCCGCGGAGTAGATGTAGAGCGGCGTGCCGTACTCCTGAACCAGACGGCTGACAGGGATCTCCTCGGCATGCAGCTCCCCGTTGCGATATTCAAAATGATGCATGACTTCCTCCTGGACTGTTCTGATCCACTGGCGGGCGTGTGACAATGCGGTCCGGTTTCGCGAACCGGGAAGCCGTGTCCATACCCGAAGCCGTTGGACCGGGCAAGAACTCTCCTGCTCAGGACCGCGCCCGGCTCAGTGCAGATGCGCCGTGACCACCTCACGATCCACGGTGAGACGCAAGCCCGAGCCGCTTTCCTGCAAACGGTCGCTGCTGAAGGGGTCGAACTCGAAGGGCGTGATGATGCGGCTGAAGATCTCCCGCAGGGCCCGTGCACCGATGCGCGTATGCTGCGCCGCGTGGTTGGCGATGAGTTCCAGGGCGTCCTTGGTGATCTGCAGGTCGATGTTCATGGTTTTGAAGTACTCACGGGAATGACGCAAGGGCGAATCGTCCGACGCCAGCATGATCTTCTTCAGCTCCTCCACGCCCAGGTCCTGCAGTACTGCTATGGAATTGAAACGCGAAATGAACTGCGGCGTCATGCCATAGGTGAAGAGGTCGCTCAAGCGCACGTGGTTGCGCAGGTCCAAGCGCTGCACAGTGCGGGTGGTGCCCTGGGCGTCGGTCACCTCCATGGGGCTCAGCCGCCGCTCGTCCGTGCCCGCGGCAATGCCCGCCACGATCTGGTCGTAGAGCCCCTCGAAGGCGCCACCGCACAAAAAGAACATCTTGGCACTGTCGATGGGCAGGCGCACGTGCCGCTTCTGGCTCTGGTCCTGGCGCACGGTCTCGTGCAGCACTCGCTCCCCCTCGATGAAGGTCAGCAATGCCTGCTGGATGGCGATGCCCATGACGTTGGGCTTGCCCGAAATGCTGGCCGAGACCTTGTCCACCTCGTCGATGCAGACCGTGGCGTTCTCCATGTACTCTTTCAGCTTCTCGTCCGTGGTGTAGATGCCGAAGGTGTTGTTCACCGCCATTTCCAGGGACTTGAGCAGCCGGTTCAGGTTCACGTCCCCCACGTCCTCGCCCGCCAGCATGTTGGCGTTCATGATGGTCATGGCCCGATACTTCTTGAGCGCGGGGTGCTGCTCGTAGAACTTCTGGATGGTGTTCATGATGGTGGTCTTGCCCGTGCCGCTGTTGCCGATGAGCAGGATGTTCCCGGCCCGCAAGCCGTTGATGTGCTTGTACATGGCCACCGCGACCTTGCGCAGCACCTCCTCCTGGCCCAGGGTCTTGCTGGTCAGGAACGCGTAAATCTCGCGCGGCAGGGGCAGGTCTCTCATGACAGGACTCTCCAGGCAGAATGTTCAGGAATCGGGGCCTTGCAGGACGGACCCTAGCAGTTCCGGCGCGCGGCACGCAAGTCCGACTCCGGACCCGGGACCAGCCCCCCCCGCAGTGCCAACTCCACTGCCCCTCACCGGTTTTTACCGTTTTTTTCCTTGTGGAGGGCAAGGGGCGAATGCTATCGGAGGCAATCAATACCATTTTTCCGGAACCAACCACCTGCCGGTACGAGCCGCTGCCTGTGAAACTCCTGTCCCCGAAACTCCGCCTCGCCGCCCTGGCCTCGGCCTGCGCCCTCCTGGGGGGCGCCACCGGCTTCCTGACCCTGCCGCACATCGCTCCGCCCGCGCTTTCGGCCAATACCGCCCCCGTAAGTATCGAACTGCCCAACGTCCCCAGTTCCGAGGAACTGCTCGCCTCGTTCCACTATCTGCAGCAGCGGGGCATCTACTACACCGCTCCCCAGACGGATGCTCAGGCGGCCCAGGCCGAACAGGAAAAGCCCAAGCCGGTCTGGCACCTGCGCGGCGTGGTCGGCACGGGCACGGAGTATTACGCCGTGGTGGAAGTGGAGGGGCGCAGCGCCTGGTACAAAGCCGGACAGACCCTGCCCGGCGGGGAACTGGTCAAGGTGGTGCTTGCGGACCGGGTCACGGTTCTGGAAGAGGACAAGCCGGTGGAAATCCGCCTCTACAACCGCTGACGCCCCTCGCCCCTGCAGCGGCTCACTTGCGCCAGAACTCCGGCACCAGCAGGATGATCACGGTGTAGATCTCCAGTCGCCCCAGCAACATGCAGAAGATGAGCACCCATTTGCCCGCCTGGGGCAGGTGGGCGTAGTTCTCGGCCGGTCCCACCGTACCGAAGCCGGGGCCGATGTTGCCGATGCAGGCCGCCACGGAGGTGAAGGCCGTGACCATGTCCTGCCCCAGGGCGGCCATGGCCACGGAGGCCAGCACGAACAGCCCCATGAAGAGCAGGAAAAAGCCGAACACCCCGGAGAGCACTTCGGGCTTCACGCTCTTGCCGCCCAGCTTCAGCGCCACCACGGCCCGGGGATGCACCAGCCGCAGCAGTTCGTGGTAGGAGTACTTGACCAGCAGCATGATGCGCATCCATTTCATGCCCCCACTGGTGGACCCGGCGCAGCCACCC
>CAZNSV010000290.1:0-5086 GCA_964575775.1 uncultured Desulfovibrionaceae bacterium | reverse complement strand
GGGTGTTTCGTGGTCACGCCCCTGGAAGACCAGCAGGCCATGGCCGAGGAGATTCTGGCGCACTGGACCCAGGGGCCGGGGCGGTCCGCCAACCCCGAGCGGGGGCAGGCCCTGGAACGGGTCGCGGTGGTGCCGCTGCTGGAGGATGCCGTGGCCCGGGTGACGGAGCGCACCGGTCGGCGGCCCAAGGTGGTGGCCACCAGCGCGCGGTTGCAGGGCGGCATGAGCGCGGGGCAGTTGCAGGAGTGGTTGCGCCACGAGGCTGTGCTGCTGGTGCTGGGCACGGGGCACGGCCTGGCCGATGTGGTTTTGCAGGCCGCGGACGGGGTGCTGCGCCCCATCCGCCCCTTGAGTACGTACAACCACCTCCCGGTCCGGTCCGCGACAGCCATTTACTGCGACCGGGTCCTGGGCGACTTTCGCTGACCCGTCCTTGGTGGCGCGAATTTTCGATGTCTTGACGTACCGCTCCCGAGGGCTGCCTCCGGGGCGTTGCTCATCCGGACCAGGACTGCCCGACCCGCACGGGTCCGGCAAGCGATAACACTGAACAGCAGAGCCGCACTGCCCTTGGCCCCCAGGCACGGCAGGGCAGGGACTCCACCTGAGGAGGACGACCATGGATATGATCCGCAAGATCGAGCGCGAACAGATGCGCATGGATATCCCCAAGTTCAAGACCGGTGACACCATCAAGGTGCATTTGCGCATCATCGAGGGCGAGAAAGAGCGCATCCAGGTGTTCCAGGGGGCGGTGATGCGGATTCATCGCGGCACCACCACGGCCACGTTCACGGTGCGCAAGGTTTCCAACGGCATCGGCGTGGAGCGTATCTTCCCCTTCCACTCCCCCTTCATCGAGCGGGTGGAGATGGTCACCGAGGGCAAGGTGCGCCGTAGCCGCCTCTACTACCTGCGCGGTCTCAAGGGCAAGGCTGCCAAGATCAAGGTCAAGAACCAGTGGGCCTAGGGCCCGGTTCCGACCGTGCCCCGCAAACGCGCTGCAGCAGCGGCCTGTCCCCCCGGTCCTGGTGGCCGGGGGGAGCAGGGGCTGCTGCCGTCGTTCGCCCCTGAACCCTGCTGGATCCGTTTTCCGCAGCCCTTTGCCGGTCTGGACGAGGCCGGCAGGGGCTGTCTTGCGGGGCCGGTGGTGGCCGCGGCGGTGATCCTGCCTGCGCGGTTCGACCTGCCCGGCCTGGATGATTCCAAACGCCTCTCGGCTGCCCGGCGCAACGCGCTGGAGCCCGCCATCAAGGCCCAGGCTCTGGCCTGGGGGCTCGGTCTGAGCTGGCCCGCCGAGGTGGACCGCGTCAACGTGCTGCAGGCCGCCCTCCGCGCCATGTGCCGCGCCGTGGCCGTGCTGAAACTCCCCCCTGTTTTCCTGGCCGTGGACGGCAACCAGCCGCTGCCCTCGCCTTTGCCCCAGCGCAGTATCGTGGGGGGCGATCACCTCGTGCCCGCCATCGCCGCCGCCTCCATCCTGGCCAAGACCTTTCGCGACCGGCTGCTCACGGCCCTGGACCGCCGCTACCCCGGCTATGGCCTGGCCGGTCACAAGGGCTACGGCACGGTCGAGCACTTGGCGGCCTTGCGGCGCCTGGGCCCTTGCCCCATGCACCGGAGGAGCTTTCGCGGCGTGCTGCCGCAAGCGGAGCGGAGCGCCTCATGCCTGCCCGGCATCTGAGTACGGGGCGCAGCGGCGAGGAGGCCGCGGCCCGCTTCCTCGAGGCGCAAGGACTGCGCATCCTGGAGCGCAACTGGCGTTGCGGGCGGCTGGAACTGGACCTGATCTTTCTGGACCCGACGGCACAGCCGGAAACCCTGGTCTTTGCGGAGGTCCGCACCCGCGATGCTGGCGGGCTGGCCGCTCCCGCCCAGACCCTGGACAGCCGCAAGCGACGCGCGCTGTGCCGGGCCGCGGCGGAGTATCTTTCCCGGATGGAGCTCTGGGAGCGCCCCTGCCGCTTCGACCTGCTGAGCGTGTTGGAGCGGGACAACGCCTATCTTGTGGAGCACGTGCCCAATGTCTTCGAGTACGTCGGGTCTCTGGGTGGTGGCGACACCGCTTGGCAACCCTGGTGACATGAGCCCTCGGGGGCGGGAAGCCCTGGAACTGGCGGAAGTGCTCCTGAGCGAGGACACCCGCCGGACGGGCCTCTTGTGCCAGCGGCTGGGCATCGCGCCGCGCAAGCTGGTGAGCCTGCACGAGCACAACGAGGCGCAGAAACTGCCCCCGTTGCTGGAGCAGCTGCGGGCTGGGGTGCGCATGGCCCTGGTGACGGACGCGGGCACGCCGCTGCTGGCGGATCCGGGCTATCTGCTGGTGCGGGCCTGCCGGGCCGAGGGGCTGCCGGTGACGCCGGTGCCGGGTCCCTGCGCGGTGACCACGGCGCTCATGGCCGCGGGTCTGCCGCCGTATCCGTATACCTTCCTGGGATTTCTGCCGCGCAAGAGCGGCGAACGCAAGGCGCTGCTGACGCCCTTCGCCACCCTGGGGCAGACCCTGGTGTTTTTCGAGCGCAAGGACCGGGTCTGGGAGAGCCTGGCCGACGCCCTGGAGGTGCTGGGGCCGCGGGAGTTCTGCATTGCCCGCGAATTGACCAAGACCCATGAGGAGTTTATCCTGGGACGGCTGGAGCGGTGGCAGGAGCAGGAGCGGGAGCTGCTGGGCGAGGTGACGGTGCTCCTGGGCCCGCCGGAGCCGGGGCTGCGGGACAGCGCCGCCACGCTGCGGGACCTGATTGCCGAGGAGAGCCCCCAGGGGGGGAGCCCCAAGGACGTGGCCCGCCGGGTCAAGGCCCGCTGCAGCGGCTGGAGTGTGAAGGAAATCTACGCCCTCATGCAGCGCGGGTGAGGCAAAAGGCCGACCATGCAGAGTTCACAGCCCGACGTGTTCACCCTGGCCAAGTGCTTTCTGCGCTGCTATCTGGTGGGGGCCGCCTTCAACACGCGTGGCCTGCAGAACGTGGGGCTGATCTTTGCCCTGGAACCAGGGCTCCAGCGCATCTACAGGGACGGGAAAGAGCGGCAGGAAGCGCGCAAGCGCTACATGAAGCACTACAACACCCACCTGTTCTGGACCCCGCTCTTGCTGGGCATCTTTCTGTCCTTCGAGGACAAGGTGGCGCGGGGGCTGCTGGCCTCGGCGGTGCTGGAAAGCATCAAGAACACCACGGTCTACACCCTCTCGGCCATCGGCGATTCCGTGTTCGCCGGGAGCCTGCTGGTGTTCTGGTCCCTGACCACGGCGCTGCTCTCCCTCACGGGGTCCGTGGAGCTTCTGGTGGTCTGGATGCTCTGCTGGTTCCTGGCCCTGCACCTGTTCAAGTTCGCCACTTTCGTCATGGGCTATCGGGAAGGACTGAGTTTCCTCTTGCGGCTCAAGCGTTGGAACCTTATTAATTGGGGTGTGCGGCTCAAGTACTGCAACGCGGTGCTGCTGGTGGTGCTGCTCCACCTGGTCTGGCCCGGAGAGGGGCCGGCCTACTTTTGGGGGGCGGGTGTCGGTGTCTTGGCCGTGTTCGCCTGGCTGGTGTCCAGGGTCTCTTTTTCCAGGGAAGTCGTGGCGGTGCTGCTTCTGGCGTTATTCACCGCTCTGCCCGCCCTGCAGCGGCTGCTGCAGGAGCTGCCATGACTGCGTTTTGGCGGACGGCGGGGCAGGGCGATTCAGGATCGGGTATGACAGTAGAAACCGAGGAAACCAACGGAGAGGCGCGCGAGGCGTCCCGGCAGGTGATGGTGCGCAACGAGCTGGGACTCCACGCCCGACCGGCCGGGAAGCTGGCCCAGGAAGCGCAGAAGTTCGCCTGTGACATCGTGCTGGCCGTGGGCGAACAGCAGGTGGATGCCAAGAGCATCCTCGACATTCTGACCCTGGCCGCAGGAAGGGGCAGCGAAGTGAGCATCCTGGCCAGGGGCAAGGACGCTCCCCAGGCTGTGGAACACCTGGCGAATCTCATCAAGGGGCGCTTCGGCGAGGAGAAATAGTGGCTTCCAAGGTGCTCACCGGCATTCCCGTGTCTGCCGGCATCTCCGTGGGCAAGGCGTTCTTCCTCAACCGCCATCGCTTCCACCAGATCCCGCGCCATACCGTGGCCAGGGAACTCATTCCCGCCGAGGTGCAGCGCCTGGTCAAGGCTTTTGACCGCGAGAAGGAGGAACTGGCCGCGGCCCGGGACAAGGTGCCCCCGGAATTGCAGGAGCACGTGGCCATCATCGACACCCACCTGATGATCAGCCAGGACCCCAGGCTCTTCAACGAGGCGCGCAAGATCGTGGAGGAGATGGGCATCACCGCCGAGTGGGCCCTGGAAAAGGTGGTGGCCGAGATCGAGCAGGCCTTCCGCGCCATCGACGACCCCTACATCCGCGACCGCATCCAGGACGTGCACGTGGTGGCCCAGCGCGTGCAAAACCGCATGGCCAGCCTCGACCAGGACCGGGGGGGCGACACCATCAAGGCCATTCAGGGGCGGGTGGTGCTCATGGCCTTCGACCTGAGCCCCGCGGACACCATCGACATCGAAGTCTCCAAGATCATGTCCTTTGCCACGGTGCAGGGGGGCAAGACCTCCCACACGGGCATCCTGGCCCGCTCCCTGCAAATTCCCGCTTTGGTGGGGGTGGCCGAGCTGGAAGAGCACATCAACGACGGCGACCTGGTCATCGTGGACGGACTCAAGGGGCGGCTCCTGGTCAACCCCGACGAGGACGAGCTGGCCTACTATTCCGATCTCAAGTACCAGTTCGAGGCCTACCACGCCTCCATCATGCGGGACTGCCACCTGCCCGCCGAGACCAGCGACGGGTGCCGGCTCACCGTGGTGGCCAACATCGAGCTCTTCGAGGAGGTCACCTCGGTCCTGGACCTGGGCGGCGAGGGCGTGGGGCTCTACCGCACCGAGTACTCCTTCATGAACCGCAAGGAGCTCCCCAGCGAGGAGGAGCTCTTCGAGGAGTACCGCGACCTGGCCCAGATCCTGGCCTCCCGCAAGCTGATCCTGCCCACCGGCGACCCGGGCCTGCGGCTGATCATCGTGCGCGCCTCGGACGTGCCGACCTACGTCCAGTACGGCGCGGCCGACCT
>CAZNSV010000289.1:0-5088 GCA_964575775.1 uncultured Desulfovibrionaceae bacterium | reverse complement strand
GTCCGCACTCCGGAGTGGGGCGCCGTCTTCTGGCCCCGCTGTCGCCCCTGTCGCTCTGCCTGCTCGCCCTGCTGCTGGGGGGCGTGTACGCACCCTGCTGTCTGGCCCTTGACCTGGACCTCTGGACCGCCACCCGCTACCGTTTCGCCGGGGACAAGGACAGCGCGGACCATGCCCTGAACACCTACATGGACCTGGGGCTCACGGACATCGCCCCCTTCATTCCCGAGGCCCGCTTCACCGGCTGGGTGGACCTGGAATTCCTGGACGACCCTTACGACACCACCAAGGGGCGCAACATCCCCGAGATATCCCAGGCCTGGATGCGCTTTCAGGTGCCGGACGGCCCCCTGTCCCTGCGGTTGGGGCGACAGTACCTGGACCGCATCGACACCCTGGCCATGGATGGCGCCCTGCTCAGTCTGAGCTGGTCCAAGCTCCCCCTGGGAGACAAGCTCGAGCTCATGGCCTTCGGCGGACGCCCCTGGTCCTTCTGGTCCGACACCATGGGCGACGCCGTGCTCGGGGGGGCGGTGGCGTTGCATCCCTGGGCGCGGGGGCGTTTCCAGGCCGACTATTACGCCCTCACCGAGGACAAGGAGTGGTACCACGCCACGGGCCTGAAGTTCACCCAGGCCTTCGTGGCCCTGCCTTCGCGCGTCTCGGCCCGGGTGCGCCTGCTGGAGTCCACCATCCGCGACGCCGACCTGGGGGCCTGGGCCCACCTGAACCCCATCAACACCAGCCTGAACCTGCAGTACCATCTGCAACCCCTGGATTTCGACCAGCTCCCCCAAGCGTTGTCCACCACCTTTTCCACCTTCGGGCGCATCTTCGGCGCCACCTACGCCCACCAGCGCGTTTCGGCCAACGCCCAGACCTTCATCGGCGACAACTGGATCCTCATGGCCGGGTTCACCGGCAAGCAACTCCTGGGCAACCAGCGCCAGACCTACCCCTGGGCCAATCAGGACGCCACCGTGGTCAACGGGGGCGTGACCCGCACCAACGCCTTCATCGAGGGGCTGGACCTGAGCGTGATGGGCAACTGGGTGGAGAACAAGTACAGTTCCTTCTTCGACATGTCCGGCGAGGTGCGGCAGAAGTTCAACGACAGCCTGGACATGGCCCTGGGCGTCACCTTCACGGGCTACAGCGCGGACAATCCCGCGTATCCCCAGACCTACAACGGCCAGCCCGAGGCCTACGACCTGAGCGACCATATCGGCAGCCGCATCCACTATGCCGAGCTCAAGTGGAAGATCACGCCCCAGCATCGGCTGGTGCTCTACGCCAACTATGAAGTCATGGGCCAGGGTTACGGCGATGCCGTGGCCGCGCAGCTCACCTACCAGTTCCACTTCGACTGGTCGGACAGCAAAGGGAAATGACCATGGGCCGTCATCGCCTCCCCCTCCTCGTGCCGGTTATGCTGACGCTCTTCTTTCTGCCCACGCTGCTGGCCGGGTGCAAGGAGCAGCACGCCGGGCTGCATTTCACCCATCTCGCCCATCAGGAACGCACCCCGAACTGCGCCACCTGTCACCCCATGCAGAACGAGGAGATCGGCCGGGCCGGGCATGCCCAGTGCCAGGCCTGCCACACCATCGAGCAGGCCAAGCCTTCGGAGCAATGCCTGCAGTGTCACGACAGCGAGCACCCCGTGGTGACGCCCCTGCCGCGTCCGAACTATGCGCAATCGCCCCCGGAGCATGAAAAACACGCCCAGGCCCAGGTGCCTTGCGAGGCCTGTCACGGCCCGGTGACCAAGGCCATCCGCTTCCCGGACATGGACGAGTGCCTGGCCTGTCACTATCCGGGGCGCAGTCCCGAACAGCTGGCGGAGAACTGCGGCACCTGTCACTGGAGCCTGAACCGGGAGCACAAGCCCGCGTCCCACGACGCGGCCTGGACTCTGATGCACGGCCCCAGCTCCGGCGCTCAGGGCATCCAGGGCTCGCTCAACGCCCTGGAGGACACGGTGTGCCGCCGCTGCCACGCCCAGCGCGACTGCGACCAGTGCCACCGCGTCACCCCGCCCCGCGACCATTCCCGAGCCTTCAAGGTCAGGGGGCACGGCATGCTCTCCGCCGCCAATCCCGAACGCTGCGCCACTTGTCACCGGCAGGACTTCTGCCGGCATTGCCATGCCACGGTCCAGCCCTCGTACCACAGCGCGGGCTTCAAGACCTCGCGCCCCTACAGCCATTGCGGCATGTGTCACCTGCCCCTGGAGGAAGGGAACCGCTGCACCGCCTGCCACAACACGGTGCGGCACGACCAGGCCAGGGCCCAGGCCCTGCCGCCGCCGCCCATCGTCAACCGCAACCAGGGCTGCTTCGAGCTGGGCTGTCACCCTCTGGGGCGCTCACCGGTCAAGCACCTGTACAACACCATTCCCGACACTCAGTGCATTCTTTGCCATTAGAGCATCTTAACCTTGAAAAGGTTTAGAGGCTCTTATGCATTGTCCTGAAACAATTGAAAATTGTTTCAGGAGGGAGCCTTGTTTCAAGGCGACAATGCGCTAGAGCATCTTAACCTTGAAAAGGTTTAGAGGCTCTTATGCATTGTCCTGAAACAATTGAAAATTATTTCAGGAGGGAGCCTTGTTTCAAGGCGACAATGCGCTAGAGCATCTTCCTGAAGCAAGCGGAGCTTGTTTCAGGAGCGGGCCTTGCTGCAAGGGGTAAACGCGCCAGGCAGCGCGCGGCAGTGCCGCTTGGGGGGCGGCGTCAAGGGGGCAGACGGTGATCCCGTCAGCCGGACAGGGAGCATCTGTCACCTGCGCCAATCCGGTAACTGTCACTTTCTTTTTCCCTCGGGCCGGGCTAAGAGCGCCTTTGCCTTGCCTGCGGTGCAGCATGGGACGCCTGTCCGCGGGGCTTGCGGTTATTTCCCGCCACTGCCCGCCCCATCGTCGAGGTCTCGCCTGTCATGCCGTTTTCTTCCGGAACACTGGGTCTGTTCGGAGCCGCCGCCGCCTTTCTGATCTGGGGCCTGCTGCCCATCTACTGGAAAGCCCTGCAGGGTGTGCCTGCCCTGGAGCTCATCTGTCACCGCGTGGTCTGGTGCATGGTCTTCACGGCCCTGATCCTGACCCTGCAGCGGCGCTGGGGGGATATCCGCACCCTCCTGCACCAGCCGCGCAGCATCCTGCTGTTGCTGCTCAGCGCCTGCCTGATCACCGTGAACTGGGTGATCTACGTCTGGGCGGTGAACGCGAACCACATGCTGGAGGCCAGCCTGGGCTACTACATCAACCCGCTGCTCAACGTGCTCATGGGCTGGCTGATCTTCCGCGACCGTCTCAACCCGCTGCAGCGGCTGGCCATCGGCCTGGCCCTGGCCGGGGTCTGTGTGAGTCTGGTGAGCTACGGCCGCCCCCCGTGGATTGCCCTGAGTCTGGCGGTGTCCTTCGCGCTCTACGGTCTGGTGCGCAAGGTGGTGCAGAGCGGCCCCTTGGCGGGGCTGTTCTTTGAGACCCTGCTCATGACCCTGCCGGCCGGGCTCTGGCTCGCGCGGCTCGAATGGCAGGGCACCGGCGCCCTGGGGCTGCTCGACGCCCGAGGTGTGGCCCTGCTCCTAGGTACGGGGGCGGTCACGGCCCTGCCCCTGCTGTGCTTCGCCCATGCGGTGCGCCGTCTGCGGCTGGTGACAGTGGGGATCATGCAGTACATCGCTCCCACCTGTACATTCCTGCTGGGCGTGCTGGTCTACAAGGAGCCCTTCGATACGGCGCGTCTGGTGACCTTCTGCTTCATCTGGGGCGGGGTGCTGCTCTACATCCTGGACGGGGTGCGCATGGCGCAGCAGGAGCGGGGGGTGGTTGATGGGATAAAAAGCAAATAGTAAAAACGAAAATTTATATATTATTTCATATTTATAAATAATATTTAACAATTTACAAGTTACATCAACTAAAAAAATATACTATATGTTCAGTAGTGCCCGTGTTTCACGAGTGCTGCATATAATATCTTATCTGGAGGATCATATGGCAGATCGAGCTAGTGAGCAGTTGAGGCAGGCGGTGTATAATCGAGCCAACGGGAAATGTGAATGTGAGATGCGGAGTTGTAGCCACCACACAGGCAGATGCAATGCACAGTTACGTGGTGAGTGGGAAGTGCATAGAAAGAAGGCCGGAGGAGAGTACACCCTTGGCAATGTGCTGGGGATGTGTCAGGCTTGCCATAGAAATACAGCTAGTTATGGAAAGGGTGGGCGCTAGGGCGATTAGACTGGAGCTGAAAAGAGGCGGACACCTGCTTTTGTGTCCGCCTCTTTTTCGACATGGTTAGTCAGTTTAAAACGGCAGCGGCTCCACGTTCCAGATTTCCTTGGCGTACTCCAGGATGCTGCGGTCGCTGGAGAACATGCCCATGTTGGCGGTATTGAGGATGGAGCGTTTGATCCAGTCCTGCTGATCCCGGTAGACCTGGGCGGCGTGGTCTTGGCAGTCGATGTAGCTGCGGTAGTCGGCCAGGAGGAAGTAGCGGTCGCCCTGGTAGAGCAGGGCGTCGTAAATGGGCAGGAACAGCCCGTGCTCCTGGGGGGAGAAGACGTTGTTGTGGATGTCCTCCAGGGCGCGGCGCAGTTCGGCGTCCTGGTGGTAGTAGTCCCAGGGGTTGTAGCCCTGGACCCGCATGGTGGTCAGTTCGTCGGCGGTGCGGCCGAAGATGAACATGTTGTCCTCGCCCACCTGTTCACGCATCTCGATGTTGGCGCCGTCCAGGGTGCCGATGATCAGCGAACCGTTGAGGCTGAACTTCATGTTGCCCGTGCCCGAGGCCTCCATGCCGGCGGTGGAGATCTGCTCCGAGAGCTCCGTGGCCGGGATGATGCGTTCGGCCTGGGACACGCAGTAGTTGGGCAGGAAGACCACCTTGAGCCGGTCCGCCACCACCGGGTGGCTGTTCACCGAGCGCGCCACGGCGTTGATGAGCCGGATGATCAGCTTGGCCATGAAGTACCCCGGCGCGGCCTTGCCGCCGAAAAACACGGTGCGCGGCACCATGTCCAGGCTGGGGTCGTCCTTGAGCCGGTTGAAGAGCGTGATCACGTGCAGCACGTTGAGCAGTTGGC
>CAZNSV010000288.1:0-5090 GCA_964575775.1 uncultured Desulfovibrionaceae bacterium | reverse complement strand
ACTTTCGTCTTCTACAGCCTTTGTTCCTCGTGGTGGAGGGGGGAGGATTTGAACCTCCGAAGGCTTACGCCGACAGATTTACAGTCTGTTCCCTTTGGCCACTCGGGAACCCCTCCGTCTTTTGGAGCTGGCGATGGGACTTGAACCCGCAACCTGCTGATTACAAGTCAGCTGCTCTGCCATTGAGCTACGCCAGCCCGAAAAAAACGAAAGAGGACTGTTATCCGCTCAACTTGGGCTTGTCAAGAAAAATCCCTCGACCAACCCGGCAGGAGACTGTTCACGCACGGCCTAGTCCGTAGCCACAGGCACCGGCATGACTGCTCAGCTCCAAGAGGCATTCTCTATCCCGCGATTTTCACGTTGTCCAGCTCTTTTTTGCATTTTCAGCTGCCGGACACATTTTTTCTTCTCCCCCCCACTCCGTCGCTATGACCATCTCCTGCCACTTTGTCGCCGCTCAGGGACCAAGCCAAAACCTTACGCCTTGACTTTCCTTCTGGTTGTTATACCATCTTGACGTGAATTAGAAAAAGCCAAACCTGTCGCGAGGCAGGGACGGAAAGCCACGGATCTCCGCAGCCTCCAGCGCCGCGGAGACAGCCGGGTTGCCTGATGTACACGGCTTGCGCTCGCGCGGCACATCAAGCAGTGCCTTCACCCGGCACCACACCGCCCCTTTCTTCCGCCCTCCGCGGCAGTGTTCGGACAAGCCAAGGAGTGCCGTCATGCTTACCGCTGGCAACCCCAATGCCCCCAAGCGACTGCTGTTCGCCAAGCAGCCCGTTTTTTCCGCGCAACAAGCCGTCTGGGGGCACGATCTCATGGTGCGCGACGCCCCTTGGGCCAGATTCGCCGGGGGGCAGCCCCGCCAGGTCCTCCCCTTTTCCCGCGCGGTCCAGGACGAAGCCAAGGCCTACGCCTTCATCCCCGGGCACGTGGGCGACACCAAGGTCCTGGTTTCCTTTGCCGAGCACGCCGTGCTGCGCAAGGCGCCCCTGGAGTTGCCCCAGGCCCATACCGTGGTCCAGGTCCACGAGGCCAAGGCCCCGGCCAAGGAGTATCTCTGGGCCCTGGACGGCCTGATGCGCAGCGGATACTCCCTGGCACTGGAGGACTTCCAGGCCCTGCCTGGCAGCGAGCCGCTCCTCGAACGGGCCTCCCACGTGAAGATCCAGCTCCTGGGCAAGACCCCGCGCCAGATCCTCGGCCTGGTGCAGACGGCCCGCGCCCAGGGAGCCGAGCCCATCGCCGTGGGCGTGACCAGCAAGAAACTCTTCGAGGCTGCCCAGGCCTTGGGGTTCCAGCATTTCCAGGGGGGGTTCTTCAAGAAGGCCCAGCTCCACCCCGACCGGCGGCTCACGGCTTCCGAACAGTCCAAAATGGAGCTTTTCAACCTCATCGAAAACGGCACGCCCGACTTCAACCGCCTGGCCGACGCCATTGCCCGCGACGCCTCCATCAGTTATCGGCTGCTGCTGTTCCTCAACTCCGCGGCCTTCAGCTTCCCGGTGGAGATCACGTCCATCAACCACGCCGTGGTCATTCTCGGCTGGGAGCAGGTCAAGGACTGGCTGCGCATGGCCATTCTCAACGACCTGGCCGGGTCGGAGCAGAGCCGCGAGCTGATGCGGCTCTCCTGCCAGCGCAGCAACTTCTTCAAGATGGCCGCGGTACGCTCCCACTACCGCAAGGACCCGGCGGACCGGCTCTTCCTGTTGGGGCTCTTCTCCCTGCTCGAGCCCATGCTCGGCATGCCCATGCAGGAAATAGTTGAAAACCTGCCCGTGAAAGAGGTACTGAAGGAGGGGCTCTGCCGTACGGACAAACGCCTGAGCCTCTGGCTGGAGCTGGCCCAGCGCATGGAAGCCGCGGATTGGGCGGCCGTGGACCGCATCGGCGCCTATCTGGGCCTGCGGCCCGAGGCCCTGGCCGGCGCGGCCTACGATTCGCACATGGTCATGCACGCCTTTTTCGGTGCCACGGTGGAAGGCCTGTTCTGATCGCCGCCCCCTGGCGCGGAACCACACGAGGGAGACCGTTCCATGAAGTACGACCTGCCGCTGCCCAAGGAATACGACCGGGAGCAGATGTGGCGCGCCATGGAACTGTTGAACCGTGGCTCGGAGTCCGCCGCGGCCCAGACCATGCGCATCCTGCACCGGGCCTACGAGACGGTGCGCGAGACCTCCATGTCCAACCTGGAGCCCTTGCGCAGCGTGCAGGGCTCCCTGCCGGATCCCGTCAGTTCCCTGCCCCTCGTGGAGCGCAACGGTGCGGCGATCTTCCAGGAAAAGGTGTAGGGAGCGGTTGATTGCCCGGACGGACGCCGGCTGCAGGGTCCCTGGGCAGCGCTTCTGTTGCGGCTTGCCCGGTTCTCCATCCACGACAAGCAAACAGCACGCCTTCTTTTTTCGCCCCCCTCGAGGGGCGTTCCCACCCCGGCCCTACTCCTGCTCCAGCCCCAGGGCCCGGCGCAGGCCCTCCATGCCGCCCACGGCCGCCTGCTGCAGGAAGCGCGCGGTGCGCACCTTGCCTTTGCAGGTGGTACGGTAGAACTCCAGGAAGCGGGCCACCAGGTCCAGGGCGGCCTCGTCGCTCAGGTCCTTGGCCAGGAGCTCGGCCACGCGGGGTTTGGTGCCGCTGTTGCCCCCCACGTAGACCCACCAGCCCCGGGAGCGCCCCACCAGGCCGATGTCCCGCACCTGGCTTTCGGCACAGCAGAAGGGGCAGGCCGAGACGCCCACCTTGACCTTGGCCGGGTACTCCTGACCGAAGAGCATTGCCTCCAGACGCCGCCCCAGGCCGAGGGAGTCCTGGGCCGCGAATTCGCAGTGCTGGATGCCCGGGCAGGCCTGCACGTAGTTGCGGCAGAGCTCGCCCAAGGGGCCGAGGTCCGCGCGCAAGGCGGCCAGCTTCTCCTCGGGGATGCCCAGGAGGATGAAGCGCTGCCCCGAGGTCATCTTGATGTCCGTGACGCCGTGGCGCTCTGCCACCTGGGCGATGTGCAGGAGTTCCCCGGGGCTGAGCAGCCCCAGCGGGGTCCGGGGCTTCACGGCCCAGGTCACCTTGTCGCGTTGCCGGATGGCGCCTTTGGTCTGCTGGTCCATGTCCGCTCCTTGTTCTTCGGCTTGCGCCGTTGTGTCGAGAACCGCCTTGTGCCACGGGGGGCGAGGTGCGCCCATGACTCAAGTCAAAGACCAGGGTGGGGCGGTCACGCCATGAGAAACAGGCCGATGTCCGGATCGCGGTCCATGGAGGAGGTGAAGGCGCAACCGAGGATCAGGTCGGTCACGTGCATGATGCGCACTTCGCGGGTGATGGTGCGCGGAGGCACGGTGTTGAGGGTGAAAGTCACCTCGATGACGTCGCCGGCGCACATGCCGTGGCGGCGCAGAGTGCGCAGCTTCATACCGCCCATGGAGATGTCCAGCACCAGGAGCTTGTCGGCCTCGTCGCGCTTGCGGTCCAGGTAACTGCCGGGCAGCTCCACCGGCTTGCGATACTTTTTGCGGTACTCGATGCGCGCCTTGAACACTTCCCCGCAGTTGCACTGCACCTTCAGAGACTTGAGGTTGGCCGGCAGCCTGTTCAGGTTCAGGGGCTTGATTTTGCCGCAGTTGGGGCAGACGATGGTGACCACACCATCGCCGTTGACGTAGAAACGCTTTTCACGCATTTCCGGTGCCCCCCCCTGCCCCACCCCGGAGGCAGTGCCGACCGGAACTCCCCCCGAGGTGCCGGCCGTGAAATCCCTGTCCGATCTGTCCATGCATGCTGTCCTAGGGGACAAAGAACCAAGCGGCGGGACCCTCCGCCACTTTGGGGTAAGGATAGGATATTCTTTGCCGGGTGACAACTACCGGTGACTTCCCCGACAACAACTCAGCTCTCGCCGCCCTCGGCTTCCAGCTCGCTGCGCCGGGCCTCCAGTTCCTGGATAACGCCTTCCAGTTCGGCCATGCGCTCGAACAGGGTCTCGCTCCGGGCCTTGCAGCGGGCGTAGCTCTGCAGCAGCTCGGCGGAGCGCTTGGCATCGGCGTAGATCTCGGGGTCGGCCAGGGTCTGCTCCGCGGCGCCCATTTCCTCCAGCACGCTTTCCAGCTCCTGCTCCAGCTGCTCGTAGGCCTCTTTCTTGGGCTTGAGTTCGCGGTAGAGCTGGTTGCGCAGTTCGGCACGCCGCCGCTTGAGCTCCTTGAGCTCCTCGCGGCTGAGGCTCGCCTGGGGCGAGCGCGGAGCCTGTTCCTGCGCGTTGCCGGCGCTCAGGGCGCTGCGTCGGGCCTCGTCGTAGGAGGCGAAACCGTCAAAGGGCATGAGCCCCCGGGGCGAGAGCTCCCAGACCTCCTCGGCCACGCGCTGCAGCAGGCGCCGGTCGTGGGCCACGAAGAGCAGCGTGCCCTCGTAGTCCTCCAGGGCCTGCATCAGGGCCTCGCGGCTTTCCAGGTCCAGGTGGTTGGTGGGCTCGTCCAGCACCAGGAGGTTGGCCCGGGTCAGGAACAGGGTGGCCAGCAGCAGGCGGCTCTTCTCGCCCCCGGACAGGGACAGGACCTGGCGGTCGAAATAGTCCTGCCCCAGCAAGAAGAGACCCAGCACGCTCATGAGCTCTTCCTCGGTGGTTCTGGGGTCGCTCAGGCGGCGGAGTTCGCCCAGCACCGTGCTCGAGCCGTCCAGGATGTCCAGCTGGTGCTGGCTGTAGTAGCCCATGACCGTGCCCGAGCCCAGTTCCACGCGCCCCCTGGTGGGGGTCAGCTCGCCACTCAGGCACTTGAGCAGGGTGGATTTGCCGCAGCCGTTGGGACCGGCCAGGGCGATTTTCTGCCCCCGATAGAGGGAAAAGGTCAGGGGCTGCCAGAGGGGTTCTCCCTCAAAGGCCAGGGTCAGGTCGGCCACGGCCGCAGGCACCTTGTCCCCGCGCTTGGGCTCGGGCCAGGCAAAGCGCAGGGTCTTGCGCTTGGCCTCCGGGGTGTAGCCCGCCAGCTCCTTTTCCATGCGCTGAGCCTGCTTCTTCTTGCTGCCGGCCTGCCGGGCCTTGGAGGCCTTGGCCTTGAAGCGGCGCACGAAATCCATCTTGCGCTCGATCTCGTCCACCA
>CAZNSV010000287.1:0-5097 GCA_964575775.1 uncultured Desulfovibrionaceae bacterium | reverse complement strand
CGGGCACATGGCCCAGTTCGACAAGACCTTCCCCACCCTCGACTGCGCGGCGTGCATTTCCACGCCCAAGATGGTGGCCGTGTCCCAGGAGCCCAACATCAACCTCATGACCTACAGCGAGGTGGAGTCCGTCACGGGTTTCGTGGGCAACTACAAGGCCGTGGTGCGCATGAAGCCCCGCTATGTGGATCTGCAGAAGTGCACGGGCTGCGGGTTGTGCATGGAAAAGTGCCCCACCAGGACGCCCAGCGAGTTCGAGGAGGGGCTGGCGGAATGCAAGGCCATCCATCGCTACTCGCCCCAGAGCGTGCCCAACAAGCCCGCCATCAACCCCGACTACTGCAGGACCCTCAACGGCAAGAAGTGCGGGGTCTGCGCCAAGCTCTGCCCCTCCCAGGCCATCGATTTCAGCCAGACCGAGGTACGGGTGGAGGTGCAGGTGGGCACCATCATTCTGGCCACGGGCTTCGACATCTTCGATCCCACGCCCCTGACGCAGTACGGGTTCGGCCGTTATCCCGAGGTCTACACCGGGTTGCAGTTCGAGCGCCTGAACAATGCGGTGGGCCCCACCGGGGGCAAGATCGTCAAGAAGGACGGCACCCCGCCGGAGAGCGTGGCCATCCTGCACTGCATCGGCAGTCGGGACGCCCGCTACCACGAGTACTGCTCCAGGGTCTGCTGCATGTACGCCCTGAAGTACGACCACCTGATCAAGGACAAGGTGGGGCATCACGTCAAGGTCTACAATTTTTACATCGACCTGCGCTGCTTCGGCAAGGGCTACGAGGAGTTCCTGCGCCGGGTGCAGGAGGAGGGCGTGCAGTTCATCCGGGGGCGCCCCGCCGAGGTGCTGCAGGAAAACGGCAAGCTGGTGGTGGTCTCGGAGGACACCCTTCTGGGGCGCGTGGTGCGGGTGCCCGTGGACATGGTGGTGCTCTGCACGGCCATGCGCCCCCGCAGCGATGCGGCGGAAGTGGCGCGCATCTTCGGCATCAGCCAGGGCCAGGACAGGTTCTTCCTGGAGGAGCACCCCAAGCTGGGGCCCATGTCCACCGCCATGGACGGGGTCTTTCTGGCCGGGACCTGCCAGGGGCCCAAGGACATTCCGGACGCGGTGTCCCACGCCTCCGGCGCCGCGGCCCAGGCCCTGGCCCTGGCCACCAGGGGGCAGGTGAGCATCTCGCCCACCACCTCCTGGATCGATCCGGACATCTGCGTGGGCTGCAAGACCTGCATCCCCCTCTGCGCCTACTCGGCCATCGAGTTCGACCCCCGGCGCCGGGTCTCGGTGGTCAACGAGGCCATGTGCAAGGGCTGCGGCAGCTGCGCTGGGCACTGCCCCAGCGGCGCGGCCCAGGTGCGGCATTTCACGGAACGGGAGGTCTTCACGGAGCTCTCCGGGTTGCTGCTGCCCTGGCTGATCGCACCCCCGGCCCATGAGGCGCCCGTGACGGAGAGCCCAGGCATCCGGAGCGAAGCCGCGCGACCTGAAGCGGGCCAAGCTCCGTCCGTTGCAGCGGTGGTGGCTGCGCCCCCGGTGCAAGAGCGGCTGGAGAGTTCCAGGCCGACCCAATGACGCTCCCCAATCGGGGGCAAGGAGGAGATCATGGCCGAGTTCGAACCCACCATCGTGGCCTTTGTCTGCAACTGGTGCACCTATACGGCGGCGGACCTGGCCGGCACGGCGCGCATGACCCAGGCGCCCAACCTGCGACTGATCCGCATGATGTGCACCGGCATGGTGGATCCCAAGTACGTGATCAAGGCTCTGCTCAGCGGTGCGGACGCTGTGCTCATCAGCGGCTGCCACCCCGGGGACTGCCACTACATCAACGGCAACTACAAGGCCCGGCGGCGGGTGAAGCTGCTGGAGGAGATTCTCACCACCTTCGGCATCGATCGGCGCCGGGTGAAGCTGACCTGGATCGGCGCCAGCGAAGGCAACGAGTTCGCCGCCACGGTGAACGAACTGGTCGCGGAGATCAAGGCCCTGGGCCCCAGCGAAATGGCCCTGGCCGCGGCACTGTGAACACCACCCGGAGCACGCGAGGAGATACGCCATGTCCACCACCGCTCGCATCGAGGTTCAAAACGCCGAAATCAGGGCCGCCGTTGTGGGGTTCCTGCAGCAGGTGCTCGCGGACCCGGAGGTTTCGGCCCTGTTCGTGCCCATGCGTCAGGGCGGCGGCATCATGCCTGCCCTGGTCACGGACCCGGCGCGGCTCCAAGGCGCCGACCCCCTGGCTCCGGCCTTTCCCTTCAACGCCGCGCGGCAGGTGGCCAAGCTCACCAGGGGCGACAGCGAGGGCGTCGTGGCCGCGGTCCTGCGCCCCTGCGAGATCAGGGCCTTCGTGGAGCTGGTCAAGCTCAACCAAGGCAATGCGGACAACCTGCTCCTCATTGGCCTGGACTGCCACGGCGCCTTGAGCAACCGCGAGTTCCACGCCGCCCTCCAGGCCCAAGGCGGCGACGGCCTGGACCAGCTCTCCCGGCAGGTCCTGCGACAACTGCGCGACGGGGGCAACGGAGGCGCGCCCCTGGCCCGGGCCTGCCAGGTCTGCGAGCACCCCGCACCCCAAGGGGCGGACGTGACCCTGGGCTTGTTCGGCGTGGACTGGGAGCGGGAGCTGCCCGTGCTGGCCCAGACCCCGTCCGGAGAAGGCCTGCTCAACCGCATCGGCCTTACGGATTTCGACGCCACGCCACTGCTCAGGCAACGCGAGGCCGCCCTGCAGGAATTGCTGACAAGCCGCGCCACGGCCCGGGAGGCCCTGACCGAGGACACCGCGCGGCAGGTGGACAGTCCCGCCAAGCTGGCCGCCTACCTGGAGGGCTGCGTGAACTGCTACAACTGCCGGGTGGCCTGCCCGGTCTGCTACTGCAAGGAATGCGTGTTCGTCACCGACGTCTTCGATCACGAGCCCTGGCAATACATGGGCTGGGCCAAGCGGCAGGGCGCCCTGCGCATGCCGGTGGACACCATGTTCTACCACCTCACCCGGCTGGCCCATTCCAGCATGGCCTGCGTGGGCTGCGGTCAGTGCAGCAACGCCTGCCCCAACGACATTCCGGTCATGGAGCTCTTCCGCACGGTGGGCGCCAAGACCCAGGCCGCGTTCGGCTACGAGGCGGGGCGCAGCCTGGAGGAAGCGCCCCCCATGACGGTGTTCCAGCGTGAGGAATTCGCCGAGGTCACGAGCCACGGGCATTGAGGAGAGGGGCCTTCAGCAGTGGAGCCCCGGCACGCAGTCAGCGAGGGAAGAAGACCATGAAGACGAGCTATGACGCCCTGGTGGTGGGAGCCGGCATCGGCGGGATCCGCGCGGCCCTGGATCTGGCGGAGACCGGGAAGAAGGTGGCCCTGACGGACAGCAAGCCGCAGCTCGGAGGCCTGCTGCTGCAACTGGATCGGCAGTTTCCCACGGACAACTGCGGCATGTGCAAGATGCTGCCCTTGACCCGGCGGGAGTCGTCCTCGCAGTTCTGTCTGCGCAAGGGGCTTTTCCATCGCAACATCGACATCCTGCCCGCCACGGAACTGGAATCCCTGACCGGGGATCCCGGCGCCTTCCACGCCGTGTTGCAGCGGCGTTCCGGGTTCGTGGATCCGGACAAGTGCATCGGCTGCGGCGCCTGTGCCGCGATCTGCCCCGTGCGGGTGCCCGACGCCTTCAATGCCGGGAGCGGCGAGCGCGCCGCCGTGTATCTGCCGGTGCCGCAGGCCATCCCCAACCACTATGTGGTGGACCTCGAGGCCTGCACCCTGTGCGGTCGCTGCGCCGAGGCCTGTCCCACCGGGGCCATCGACTTTCATGACGCGCAGCGCGAGGGATTCGGTGTGCTGGTGGTCGGAACCCAGGAGGAGACCGTGGCGACCCTGCGGCGCTGGTTCGCCGAGCGCCCCGTGCAGGTCACGGGGCCGGTGAGCGGCACCCAGGCCCTGGACCTGCTGGGCGGCGAGTCTGGGGTGCGCATGGTGCTGCTGGACCTGGAGCAGGGGGAACCCTCGGCGGAGCGGATCTTCACCCGCTGCCGGGAACTGGACCCCCGGCTGCCCGTGCTGCTCACGGGCAGCGCCGAGCACGTGGAGCAGGCCCGGACCTTGTTGGCCCAGGGTGCCCTGGGCTTCATGGAGCGCCCCTTTGCCGAAGACACGCTCAAGCCCTGGCTGGAAAAGCGCATCGTGCGGCTGCTTTCTGATGAGTTGATTGAGCTGGACACCGCGGCGGTGGTGCTGGCGGGAGGCTTCCAGTGCTACGATCCTTCGCCCGTGGGCGATGTCCTGGGTTACGGCCAGTTGCCGGACGTGCTGACCTCCCTGGAGTTCGAGCGGCTGTGCAGCGGCACCGGCCCCACCCAGGGGCGGCTCGCGCGCCCCAGCGACGGCAAGCCCATCCGGCGCATCGCCTGGCTGCAGTGCGTGGGCTCCCGGGACCTGGGCAAGAACGCGGACTACTGCTCCTCCATCTGTTGCATGATCTCCATCAAGGAAGCCCTCATGGCCCTGGAAAAGACCACGGCCCAGACAGGGACTCCGGCCGAAGCCGTGATCTACAGCATGGATCTCCGGGTCTTCGGCAAGTCCTACCAGAACTACGCCGACGACGCCGCCGAGCGGGGCGTGCGCTTCGTGCGCAGCCGCATCCACTCCGTGATCCCCGGCACGGAACCGGAGCGGGGCAGCCTCTGCGTGGAGTACGTGGACGAACTGGGGCAGCGGCGCGAGGAACATTACGACATGCTGGTCCTGGCCGTGGGCGCGCGCCCGCCGGAAGGCATGGAAAAGCTGGCCCGGGCGGCGGACATCGAGACCAACGCCTGGGGGTTTTGCGAGACCATGCCCTTTGAACCGGCGCGCAGCTCACGTTTCGGAGTCTTTGCGGCCGGATCCTTTGCCGGGGCCAAGGACATTGCCGAGAGCCTGATCCAGGCCGACGCGGCGGCCCTGGGCGCCTCCCGGCTGATCAACATCTACGCGCCCATCCGCGAACAGCAGCCCGAGCCCGAGCCCGTGTTCCGGGACGTGGCGCGGGAGATGCCCAAGGTGCTGGTGGCCCTGTGCACCAGCTGCCCCAAGCTGGAGCAGCGGCTGGA
>CAZNSV010000286.1:0-5102 GCA_964575775.1 uncultured Desulfovibrionaceae bacterium | reverse complement strand
GCTTGGGCAGGTCGTTGGCGGCCAGCACAGCGGCCTCGCTCAGGCCGTGGCGCTGGGCGATGGTCCAGACGCTGTCCCCGGACTTGACCACGTGCACGGCATCGCCCCTGCGGGGGGCGGACGACGCCGCGGTGGCCTGCTGCCCGGAGCGCGGTGCGGCCTGGGGCGCCTCGGCCACGACCGTGGCCGACTCCAGCCCGGGAATGCGCAGCTTCTGGTTGATCTGCAACACATCGGTCCGCTTGAGGTTGTTGGCTTCGAGAATGGCGCGCACGGTGACACCGTACTTCATGGCGATGACCGAAAGAGTTTCGCCGCGCTTGACGCGGTGCTCGGCACCCGCGGCCACGAACTCCCTGCGCTGCTGCTTCTGGGCCGCGTAGACCTTGACTTCGTCGGCGTTGAGGATCACCCGCCGCGCGGCCAGGAAGCGCTTGGAGTAATGGTCGTCAAAGGCCTGATCGATGCTGATGCTCTTGCCGGACGAGGGGCTGTGGATGAACTTGCCGTCGCCGATGTAGATCCCGGCATGGGTGGAGGTGCGCGAACCGACGCGCCGGCTGTAGACGAGCAGGTCGCCGGGGCGCAGGTCGCGCTTGTCGATGGGGATACCGGCCTGCATCTGCTCCCGCGAGGAGCGCGGCAGCTTGATGCCGTGCTGGGCAAAGACCCAGCTGGCGAAGCCGGAACAGTCGAACCCGGTCTCCGGGGAATTGCCGCCGTAGCGGTAGCGGACCCCCAGCTGGGTCTTGGCGGTCTCGATGATGCGCTCGGCGGCGCCGAGCCGGGCCGCTTCCTCGCGGGCGTTCTTCTCTGTCTTGGACTTATCCCACTTGGGATCCGGCGTGTCGCTGCGGAACACGATGACGGAGTCATCGCCCTCGGGCAGCGCGGGGTCGGCGCTGTGTTGCGAACGCGAGGCCGCGCACCCGGACAGCAGCAGCAGAACGAGGAACAAGAGTGGCAGGTTCAGAAGGGTAAAGTCGGGAAAGGCACGGGGTACGGCTTTGATATCATGTGGCAAACAACGTCTCCTTGTGTCCCAGCCGCAGAAGCGGCGCACAATACAGGACTGCGGGTCACTGGGTTGAACCGGAGATGACGACGGCCAAGACTATAGAGCCCGGCAAGGCCCTTGGCAAGGCGTGCGACCGGTTAAATTTTGGTAATCAAGCTCTGGAGCGGCTCGGGTCGCCGCGCGGCTCAGCCCCGCAGCTCGGGGCAACCCGCCAGCCAGGCCGCGAAACTCTCGACCGCGCGCTGGGCGTAGAGACCTTTTCTCAAGCGTTTAGGAGCCTTGCGTTGCAGCGGCGGTGTGAGCCCGAAGCAGGCGTTGGACGGCTGGAACACCTTGCAGGGGCGTCGGAGGTGTCCCAACAGGGCCCCCAGGGCACTTTCCTCGGGCGGTGCCACCAGCTCTTTCCCTTGCAGAATGTGTGCCAGGAGATGCCCCACCCAGAGGCCGCAGGCCGCGGACTCCACGTAGCCTTCCACACCCGTGATCTGCCCCGCCAAGTGTACCCCGGGGCGTGCCCGCAGTTGCAGGTGCTCGTCCAGCACCAGGGGGGCGTTGACGAAGGTGTTGCGGTGCACGCTGCCCAGGCGCTCGAATTCCGCCTGCTCCAGCCCAGGGATGAGGCGGAAGACCCGCCGCTGCTCCGGGTAGGTGAGTTTGGTCTGGCAGCCCACCAGGTTGAGCGCGCTGCCCGCCAGGTTCTCGGCCCGCAGCTGCACCACGGCGAAGGGGCGCTCGCCCGTGCGCGGATCCACCAGCCCCACGGGCTTGAAGGGGCCGTAGGCCAGGGTCAGGAAGCCCCGTTCGGCCAGGGTCTCGATGGGCAGGCAGCCCTCGAAGTGCAGCTCCCGTTCGAAATCGCGCGCCGGGACCTTCTCCGCCCCCAACAGGGCCGCGTGAAACCGGGTGTACTCCTCTTCCGTCAAGGGGCAGTTCAGGTAGTCCCCTGCCTCCTCCTCGTCCTGGCGGTAGCGCGAGGCCCGGAAGACCTTGTCCTGATCCACGGAATCCGCCAGCACGATGGGCGCGATGGCGTCGTAGAAATAGAGGTGCGCGTCGCCCATGAGCCGCCCCAGGCTGTGACTCAGGCTGTCCGAGGCCAGGGGGCCAGCCGCCACCACCACGCGGGCGCAATCCTGCAGGACAGGGTCGTCCAGGTCGGCGATTTCGCGGCGCTGCAGCTCCACAAGCGGCTCGGCGGCCACGCGCTCGGTCAGGGTCTGGGCGAAGCGCTCCCAGTCCACGGCCAGGGCCTTGCCCGCCGGGACCGCCGTGGCGTCGGCCGCCTGCAGCACGGCGCTGCCCAGGGCGCGCATCTCGGCCTTGAGGCGCCCCACGGCGCTTTCGGGCTCCTGGGAGCGCAGGGAGTTGGAGCAGACCAGCTCCCCCAACAGGCCGCTGCGGTGCGCGGGGGTGGATTTTTCGGGTCGCATCTCGAAGATGCGGGACGGGATGCCGTAGCGCGCCAGGGTCAGGGCACACTCGACACCGGCGAGACCGCCCCCGATGATACAGACGGGGGCGGACGAAGCGGAAACGTTGGGGTCGTTCATGTGGGTCATGTCGGAGGCAGAAGGGTGGACGGCAAGGGGCAGTACTACCCCAGCGCCCCTTGCCCGGCAACCGGAAATACGGCCCGCGGACCAGCTGCGGGGCTCAGAAGCTGTACTTGAGTCCGGCGGTGAAAATGTCCGAGCCGCCCATGACGTTCTCCATGAGCCCGAAGATGCCGGAGCGGTGGTGCCAGCGGAACATGAGTGCCACCTGGGGCATCTCGGGATGAGCGAAGGTCACGTCGAACATGAGGTAGTTGAGAAAGTTCGCGGTCTTGTTGTTAATCTTGACCTCGTACTCGGGCTTGATGGAAGCGTAGGACAGGCCCTCGCCAAAACCCATGGTGGTCAGGACGTGCCGATTCCAGGGGAAATGGTGCCAGCGCAGGTTCAGGGAACCCACCCCTTCGTAGAAGGTCTGGGAGGTGGGCCAGTGGCTGGTGTGCAGGGCGTTGACCAGTTCGGCCTCCAGCTTGAGGGGGCGGAGCCAACTCACGTCGAAGGCATGCCCCACGGAAAAGAGCTCGCGGCTCACGGACAGGGCCCAGATCCAGCTGTCCACGAACTTGGAGGGCCCGGTATAGAGGTCCGTGGAGTCCTGGGGCGTGAGCACCCCCCCGTACACGGCCACGGAAGTCCGGTTTTCGGAATAGTCCTGGTCCCAGGCCTGGACGGTCGCGGGCAGCAGCAGGCAGAGACACAGTCCCAGAATGCTTACGGCGAGGAAGCGGCCAGGCTTCATGCAGGGGGCTCCAGAGCGGGTAGTTGAGTGTCAATGGCCCGGCGCACCTGCACCAGGGCCTCCAGCAGTTCCGTCGCATGCCGTCGCGCGGCGGCGCCGTCCCCGGTCCTTGCGGCCTGGGCGGCGGCGTGGGCAGCCTGGTGCATCACAGGTGCGTCCAGCGTGGCAGCCGCACTTTTCAAGGCGTGGGTCAGCTTGTACAGTGTCGCGAGGTCGCCCGCGTCGAGAGCACCTAGCACGGCGGCACTACGTTCGTCCAGGTCTTTGAGAAAGGTCTTGTAGATCATGGCCACGAAGGCCTTGTCGCCACGCAGCCGCGCCAGGGTCTTGTCGGTGTGCAGAATGCCCCCGGCCATGGGACCGGGCACCCTTTCGGGCTGGGGTGACGCCCCCTGCACGGCGCGACGCAGGGCCCCCATCAGTTCCTCGGCCTCCACGGGCTTGGGCACGTAGCCCGTGAAGCCCTGGGCCAGCAGCTTCTCCCGCTCCCCCGGCAAGGCGTGGGCCGTGATGGCCACCACGGGCAGCGCGGTGTCCCAGCCGCCTTGGGCACTGCGCGCCGTGGGGCCCGCGCCCTGGCGAATGCACTCCAAAGCCTGCATGCCGTCCAGCTCGGGCATCTGGATGTCCATGAGCACCACGTCGAAAGGCTCCCGGGCCAGGGCGTCCAGGGCCGCAAGACCGTTGTCCACACCCAGGGGGCGCTGGCCCAGGTTGCTGAGCAGCCGGACCAGAAAATCCCGGCTGATGGTGTTGTCTTCCGCCACCAGGACCTTGAGGTGCGCCGCTACGCTGTGGTGTTGTTGTGCTGCGATCATGGTCTGCTCCCTGTTCGGTGCGCTGCAGGGTCCCCCCTTGCGGCGTATACCAGCAAACGTGGCGGGGTGAAAAGCTTTTTCCAACCGCACGACGTCGCCCAAACGGGCCGCGAGCCCAAGTTCGACTTGCCGCTGCGGAAAGAATCCTGTTATTACCTGGACCGGAAAGAGCTTACCGTTTCGCTCCGGCGGCCCTGCCGCCCGGCCCACGCGCGTTGCTGGGCCGCACTGAACGTTTGGGACCGCACGCTGCCGCTCGCTGCCTGCCCTGAACGCTCCGAGTCTGGACCAAGACCACCGGCCAAGCCCTGTCGCGGTCGGACAGCGAAGCACCCGAGGACCTGCGGGCACCAAACGGGGACCAGCCATGATCATCGAAGCCGCGGCCTTGAGCGACGTGGGGCGCAAACGCGAAGCCAACGAGGACAGCTACTTCCTCAATGAGGCCCTGGGGCTCTATGGCGTGGCCGACGGCATGGGCGGGCACCAGGCCGGAGAGGTGGCCAGCCGCCTGGTGGTGGAGGCCGTGCAGGAAGCCCTGCAGCACTACATGACCGAGGGCCTCCCCCCCGCCGAACTGGACCACACCCTCTCCACCGAGGCCCAGCTCCTGGCCGCCAGCATCCGCAAGGCCAACCGCGCCGTCTACGGCCAGTCCAAACAGAGCGAAACCCGCCAGGGCATGGGCACCACCCTCTCCCTGGTCTACTGCACCGGGCAGACCCTGGTGGCGGCCAACGTGGGCGACAGCCCCGTGTACCTCTTCCGCGCCGGGCACGTGGAGCCCCTGTCCCAGACCCACACCGTGGAAGCCGAAATGGCCCGCATCCAGTCGGATCGGCCCAACCCCTTCGGGGGGCGCTACCACCACATGCTCACCCGGGCCGTGGGCATCCAGGAGACCGTGGACCCCAGCGTGGTGGAGGTCCCCTGCTTCCACGGCGACCTGGTGGTCATCTGCTCGGACGGCCTCT
>CAZNSV010000285.1:0-5109 GCA_964575775.1 uncultured Desulfovibrionaceae bacterium | reverse complement strand
GTCCAGGTACTCCTGGCGCAGGTCGAAGCAGAGCCCCACGTGCAGCGAATGTTCCGAAGCGTTCATGCGCGGTCTCCTTCCTGGCCGGTCTGGTTGTCGGGGTAGCGGAAGGTCCCGCCCTCGTAGTTCCTGAGCAGGAGTTCGCCCGTGGTGTCGTGCCCCAGGCAGGTTTCGGGCAGGAGCGGGATCTTGCCCCCGCCGCCAGGGGCGTCCACCACGTAGCTGGGCACGGCATAGCCCGAGGTGTGCCCCCTGAGGCCCGCGATCATCTCCAGCCCGGTGCGCACCGGGGTCCGGAAGTGCGCGCTGCCCAGGATGGGGTCGCACTGGTACAAATAGTAGGGGCGCACGCGCACCCGCAACAGTCCCTGATAGAGGGCCGTGAGGGTGGGCACGGCGTCGTTGACGCCCTTGAGCAGCACGGTCTGGCTGCCCAGGGGGATGCCCGCGTCGGCCAGCCGGGTGCAGGCCTCGGCCATTTCCGGGGTCAGCTCCGCCGGGTGGGTACAGTGCAGGCTGATCCACAAGGGGTGGTACTTCTTGAGCATGCGCACCAGGGAGCGGGTGATGCGCTGGGGCAGCACCGCCGGGGTCTTGGTGCCGATGCGCACGATCTCCACGTGGGGGATGCGCCTCAAGCCCTGCAGCAGCCACTCCAGGGCGTCCTCGGGCATGGTCAGGGGGTCGCCGCCGGAGAGGATCACGTCGCGCACCGAGGGGGTGGCGGCAATGTAGTCCAGGGCGGCCTGCCACTGCTGCCGGGCCCCGGGCCCCTTGCGACGCCCCACCAGGCGGGAGCGCGTGCAATAGCGGCAATAAGCGGCACAATAGTCCGTGGTCAGGAACAAGACGCGGTCGGGGTAGCGGTGCACCAGCCCCCGTGCGGGGCTGTCGTGCTCCTCGCCCAGGGGGTCCGCGGCCTCGCCCGGGGAGGGCTGCAGCTCGTGCAGCGTGGGCACCATGCAGCGGCGCAGGGGCTGGGCCGGATCCTCGGGATCCATGAGGCCGAGATAATAGGGCGTCACGGCTAGGGGCAGGGTGTGACGCCCGTCCGACCGGGGTTCACAGGCCGCCCGCTCCTCGGGGCTGAGCCGCAGTACGGCTGCGAGCCCCTGCAGGGTGGTGACCCTGTGGGCCAGCTGCCAGCGCCAATCGCTCCACTCGGAGCGGCTGGCCTGTGGAAAATGCTGCTTGCGGCAGAGTTCCGCCGCCGGGCTGATGGGAAACGGTAGTGCGGGTGCGCGCCTGCGCCCCGTGACCGAGGCCTTGGCCAGGGCCATGAGGCCGGGCACCACGGGCGCACTGTGCAGAGGGAACAGGGTGCTGTCCGCTCCCCCGGGAGGTTCTTCGGCAGGACTCAGGCTATGCTCGAGTTGGGTGCTCATGGACTCCTCTATCCTTTCCGGCCCCTGCACGAAGCCGGTGTTGACGATCTGACGCTACAAGAATTCCTTTTCCGTGAACGACACCACCTTGAGCAAAGGCAGGCCCTTGTCCCGCCTGAGCACGCCGTGCACCTCCATGTGCCGCCCGCAGAAAGGAATCAGCGCGTCGCCTTGCATGTCCTTCTCCACATAGTAGTCCCGCTCGCCCTTGGCACAGAGCAGGACGTTGGTCACCCGGTTCTCCCCATCCCAGCCCCAGGGAAAGATGATGCCCTCCAAAACCACAGACACCGGTTGGCTCTCTGTCTTGCTCATGGGCGTCCCTCCACCGGTCCGGCATTTATGCGCCCGGATACCGTGCCTGGAAAAAGCAAAGCCCGGACCAACGGAACAAGGACCTGAAATGTAGACCTTTTCTAAACCTGGGAGGACATAAAGAAGAACCTTGAGTTCCGAAAATGGCAAAAAATCCGCCCTCGGAGGTCTCAAGTGCCCAAAAAAGGGGGCGCAGGGGGGGAGCAACAGCGACGACCGAGCGAAAAATCAGGCCCTGGTCTTGAATTCTTCCTTGCGGATGCCGTACTTGCCCAGCAGCTTGTGCAACTGCCGGGTGCTGATCCCGGCCTGGGCGGCGGAGCGGTTGATGCGCCCCTTGTTGGCGGAGAGCAACTCCTTGAGATACTGGCGCTCGGCGTTCTCCTTGGCCACCTCGCGGAACTGGGCCAGGGTCAGGCTGGTGTCCAGGGGCAGGCAGGCCGCGGGTCCGGTGCTGCCGAAAATCTCCTGGGGGAAGCTCTCCGGGGTCAGGAGGTGGGTGTTCTCCAGGATGAAGGCCCGCTCCACCAGATTCTGCAGCTCGCGCACGTTGCCCGGCCAGTTGTAGGCCTGCAGGGCCTCCAGCACCAGGGGGTGGGCGTCTTCGATCTCCTTGCCGTACTTGCGCTTGAAGTCCTGGAGAAAATAGCGGACCAGCAGGGGAATGTCTTCCCGGCGCTCCCGCAGGGGGGGGATGTCGATGGGGAAGACGTTGAGGCGGTAGTAGAGATCGGTGCGGAAGGCGCCCTGTTCCGTGAGCTTCTTCAGGTCCTCGTTGGTGGCGGCGATGATGCGGGCGTCGGTCTCCAGGGTGCTTTCGCCCCCCACGCGCTGGAAGGTGCGCTCCTGCAGCACCTGCAACAGGCGGATCTGGGCCGCGTGGGTGATGGTGCCCACCTCGTCCAGGAAGATGGTGCCGCCGTGGGCGATCTCGAACTTGCCGGGCTTGCGGCGCATGGCCCCGGTGAAGGCGCCCTTCTCGTGGCCGAAGAGCTCGCTCTCGATGAGGGTGTCCGGAATGGCGCCACAGTGCACGCTGATGAACTGCCGCTCCCCGCGCTCGCTGTGACGGTGGATCAGCCGGGCCAGGACGCTCTTGCCCGTGCCCGTCTCGCCGGTGAGCAGCACCAGGGCACTGGTGGGGGCGCACATCTTCACCTTCTCGAAGACCTTGCGCATGGCCGGGCTGTTGGAATCCACCAGCCGCGAGGAATCGGCCCGCCAGAAACTGTCGCGCAGGTAGTTGAGCTCGGACTCCATGCGCGAGCTCTCGCGCATGCTCTCCACCACGTAGGCCAGTTCGTCGGGATTCAGGGGAAAGGTGAGGTAGTTGCCCGCTCCGGCCCGCACCAGGTCCACGGCGTCGCGCACCCTCTCCTGCGGCGCCAGCACCACCACGGAGACCTGGGGGCAGGCCCGCCACAGGGGCTGCAGCACCTTGCGCCAGTCCTTGCGCCCGGCCTCCAGCGGCGGATGCAGGAGCTCGAGGTCGATGAAGAGCAGCTCAAAGTGCCTCTTGGTCAGGACCTGCAGGGCCTGCTCGTATCCGGCGGCGCTTTCCAGCCGATTGCCCGCGCCGAACACGCGTTTGATGGTCTTGAAGGCTTCGGGATCCTTGGTCGCGGCAACCACACTGGGCATGGTCTCCTCCTGTGCAAGGCCTCCATAATCTCTTCTGTCGGGCTTGCCAATATCCGCCCCTTGTGGGCCCTCTACTGGCAGGGCACAATGCGGTTTGCGGCACAATTCCGACTATGCCCAGCACGCAACGGGACACGTCTTGCCATTTGTTCGTAAATGCGGCTATTGTCGTTTCCAGTGGCCCAGTGGGGGGAATACCTGCCTTGCCCCATTTTCTACATCGAGGTTGTCTCATGCGTTGCGCACCGCCGCGCTCCGCCCCCGGAGCCTTCCGGAGGGTGGCTTGTGCGGCCCTGTCCCGCGAGGGGGGCCGCCCTGGCCGTGCCTTGCGGTGTGTCCGGCTCGTGTCCGGAGCCTCAGCCCTCTTGGCGGCCTGGCTGCTGCCCGTGGCTCCCGCCGCGGCCCAGGGTCCGGGCGAACAGCTTCCCGCCCCCCTGCTCCTGGGAGCCGGAGCCCTGGCCTGTGTGGCCCTGGGTGTGGCTCTGGGGCTGTACCTGTCCGGCCGGCGCACGCGGCGCGTGCTCCAGGAACACTTGAACACCCAGTACCAGCTGCGCAAGAGCCGTGAACGCCTGCGTAGCAGCATCGAGAACTCCCTGGCCGGGTATTTCCTCGTGGACAGAGACGGCACCCTGCGCGACGTGAACCGCGCCCTGCTGTGCCTGCTCGGCTACGACCAGCCAGTGGAAGTCCTGGGCCGCCACATCACCTTTGCCAAGATGGAAACGGATATCCCCGGCACCCTGGCCAACCTGCAACGCCTGTTCGCGGGCGAGAGCGTCCCTCCGGGCGAATTCCGCCACCTCCGCAAGGACGGCAGCATCGGCCACCACGTGCTGTCCGCGGTCCCGGTCCACGAGAACGGCGCGGTGGTGGGTGTCGAGGGCTTCCTCATCGACACCTCGGACTTCAAGGTGGTGCAGAGCGAGTTCCGCGCCCTGCTGCAGAACATGCCCCTGGGGCTGGCCCTGCATGAAATCATCTGCGATGCCGAGGGCAAGCCCAAGGACTACCGCTTCCTGCGCAGCAACCAGGCCTTCGAGGCCCTCACCGGCCTGGCCGAGGAACAGATCAAGGGGCGCACCGTGCTGGAAGTCCTGCCCCAAACCGAGCACTTCTGGATCGAGCACTACGGCCGGGTGGCCCTGACCGGCGAAACCGCCACCTTCGACCACTACAGCAACGAAATCGGCCGCCACTATCGCGTCACGGCCTACGCCCCCCGCAAGGGGCAGTTCGCCGCCATCGTGGAAGACATTACCGAGCAGGTGGCGGCGCAGAACGTTCTGCTCTCGGCCAAGGAAAAGGCCGAGGCCGCCAACCGCGCCAAGGGCGAGTTCCTGGCCAACATGAGCCACGAACTGCGCACCCCCCTCAACGGCATCTTCGGCATGCTGCAGCTGCTCAACGAAACGCCCCTGACCCCCGAACAACGCGACTACCTGCAGACCGCACTCACGGTGGGGCGCGGCTTGCTGACCATCATCAACGATATCCTGGATTTTTCCAGCATGGAGGCCGGCGTCCTGCGCTTCGGCCGCCAACGCTTCCACCTGCACGAGACCCTGGCCCTGGTGCTGGAGAACTTCCGCATCGCGGCCCGGGACAAGGGCATCGCCCTGAGCCTGGACATCGCCCCCGACCTGCCCGACGCGGTGCTGGGTGACGAGGCCCGCGTGCGTCAGGTGCTCTTCAACCTCCTGGGCAATGCCCTGAAGTTCACGGCCGAAGGGTGGGTGCGCATCGAAGCGCGGCGCCGGGACGCAGC
>CAZNSV010000284.1:0-5190 GCA_964575775.1 uncultured Desulfovibrionaceae bacterium | reverse complement strand
AGGGCTTCACCAAGGACTGGAGCGCCCAGGAAATCCTGGCCTTTCCCAACGCACACGGCCCGGACTTCGCCCCGGGCAGCCAGTGGAAGTATTCCAACTGCGGCTACTACCTGCTGGGGCTCGTGGTGGAGAAGGTCACGGGGAGCACGGTGGAAGAGCAGACCAGGGCCCGGATTTTCGACCCCCTGGGCATGACCCGCACCAGACTTTCCCGGACCGGGTATCTGGATGGCCGGTTCACCGGCGGCTACTGCCTGGTGCTCGACGAAGCAGCGGTGCGGGACATGACCCACTGGAACATGTCCTGGGACTGGACCGCGGGAGGTGGCGTGACCACAGCCGCGGACATGCTGCGCTTCGCCGAGGGCCTCTTTGCTGGGCACCTGTTGCGTCCGGCCACCCTGGAGCGGATGTGCACGCCTTCCGGCGCGGCCCGGGACCGCATTCCGGGCACGGTGGGTTACGGATTCGGCCTCAACGTCTGGACAACGGACCGGTTCTTCGGGGAGCCCTGTTTCGGGCACGACGGCGCCAACGGCGGCACCCACGCCAAGTGGGCCTACTATCCGGAGGCTGGACGCGGCATCTTCCTGGCCACCAACCGCATGGACTACAGTGACGCCGGACTGGACGCCATCGAGTTGCTCAAGCAGGTCATGCAGGAACTCGTGCCCCTGTTGCGAGAGCCGGGCGCGGCGTAGGGGCGCCCCTGCCCTTGGGGCCAAGCGGCTCAGCGCAGGAAACGGACAGTCAGGGGATAGCGGAAGGAGCGGCCTTCGTTGGCCCGCACCGCGGCCACGATCACGGCGATGACGTGGAACACCGCCAGGGCCAGGAGCAGGAAGAAACCCACCAGGACCACGATGAGCAGGGCCGCGAGAATGAAGTAGAGTGTCATGCTGAGCTGGAAGTTCAGGGCTTCCTTGCCCTGTTCGTCCACGAACGGGAACTCCTTGCGCTTGAGCAGCCAGACCAGCAAGGGGCCGGCCAGGTTGCCGAAGGGCACGCCCACGTAGGTGCTCAGGGCCGAAAGGTGGCAGAGCATGCCCCAGGTGCGCGACTGCCGGTCGTAGGCGTCCGAGAAGCTGAATTCCTCCGGCTCCTCCCTTGGGGGGCGCTGCTGCCGTTCCTTCCAGTCAGAGGCCGCATCCCCGGACGGGGGGCGGTGTCCGGCACCGGGCGGAGGCGGGGGCGTTTGGCGTTCCATGCTCGTGTACTGACCTCGCGGCGCCGGACTGTCAAGTCCTCTGCAGGCCTGAGGGTTTTGGCCGGAAGGAAGCCAATCCAGGGAGCTTGCCCCTCCGCCGGACCCCTCCGGTTCGCGGCAGGGGCCCGACGCGGGCAGGGCGGGGTGCCTCAGTAGGGCATTTTCTCCGGAGGACGGCGTTCCGGAACCGTCTGACGGGGAATCTTGCCTTCGTTGAGCTCCTTGGACGCGTACAGACCGCAGAAGCAGGAACCGTATTCCTGCACGTCCGCCTCGCGATAGGCGCAGGGGCACACGATGTCCTTGTCCGCCTCGAACGACCCGCCCGACAAGCGGCAGGGGCAGATCATGTAGCCGTAGCGCTCCTTGTTCACCAACAGGTTGGCCAGGAGCTGCATGGTCATTTCCATATCGCTGTTGAAATAGTAGCCCTTGGGCTCCTGCATCTTCTTCAGCATCTCGTACAGTTGTTCGGGGGTCAGCTTGCTCATAGTCCCAGGGCCTCCTCGATTTCGTCCTTGCGGAATCCCAGCACCACCCGGTCGCCGTCGATGACCAGGGTGGGGAAGGACGCGGCGGGGTTGTGCTTCTTGAGTTCGGCGATGGTCGCCTTGCGCTGCTCGCCGTCCAGGGTGTCCACGAACACGGACTCGTACTCCACGTTCAAATCAGCCAGGAACTTCATGGCCTGCTTGCAATGCACGCAGGTGGTCAGGGCGTAAACGATGGCACGGGGCATGGCTACCTCATGAAAGGGTTCAAGGTTACAGGTCCGCAGTCTGCGGGAGCCAAACCACACTCTAACGCAAAGCCGAGGCCGGGCCAAGGGAAAACGTCTTTCCGGGACCAGCGGCCACCCGCGACCCCCCTCAGCGCTTGCGCAGGCGGCGCTTGTCGCCCACGCGCACCGTGAGCTTCTCCTTGTCCAGGTGCTCCAGGATGGGAATGGCGAACTTGCGCGACAGGCCGGTGCAGTCCCGGAACTCCTGGGGGCCCATCTCCTCGTGCTCTTGCAGGAAGGTCCTGACCTGCTCGCGCACCGTTTCCAGGGCCGCGCCCGAGTAGAACATCTCCTCCTTGATCTTCACCAGCTCGCCCTGCTCCTGGAGCAGGGTCAGCACGGGCTGGGCCTCGCGGGGGGTGACGTTCAGGGGCTCGAGCACGTCCTTGAGGTTGGGCGGCGTCACGCCCCCGGCCCGGTAGGCGGCCAGGATGCCCTCGCGCAGGGTGGCCTGGTCCGCGGCCAGGGAGACTTTGTGGTCCTTGTGGCGCAGGACCTCCTGCTCCGCCACCAGGAGCCCCTGCTTGAGCAGGCGTTCGATGACGAAGTGCTGGAGCTTGGGCTTGAGGTCCTTGCCCCAGGTGGAGCCCAGGGCGCCGCGCGAGAGCCCCTGCTTGAGGGGGTCCTTCTTGTGGATGGCCAGGACCTGGGCCAGGGCGCCCTCGGCCAGGGCGGAGGCGACCTCGGCGGCCACGAAGACGCGCTCCTCGCGGTCGAAGAGAAAGGCCTGCTGCCGGTTCAGCAGCTCCTGCAGGGCCTTGTCCAGGGCCTTGCTCTCCAGGTTCACCAGCAGCCGCAGCTGCGCGAAGCTCAGACCCTCGTTCCCGGCCAGCTGCAGGTGGGTGCGCAGCATGGTGTCCGGGCTTTCCAGGGCCTCGGGCGCGCCCAGGGAGGCCAGGGCCTGCACCGTGGGCGAGAAGCGCTTGACCTTGCGGCCCAGGGGGTTGAGCAGACGCCCCCCGGCCACGGTGCGCAGGGGCGAGAAGCTGCGCACCACCACGTGGTCCCCGTGTACCCCCACCATGGGCTCCTCGAAACGCACCTGGCAGACCGCCGTCTCGCCGGGGGCGAGCTTGTCCCGATCCAGGAAATACAGCCGCGCCAAGGTCTCGGCCGAGCCGTGGTGGAAATGGACCTGGGTGCGGTGGCGCAGCGGCTTGGGCGTGGAGGGCAGGCAGCGCAGCTCCACGTCCCAGACCGTGTGGGGAAAGAGCGTGTCGGGGCGGGCCAGGACTTCGCCCCTGTGGATGTCCTCCACGGCCGGTCCCTGGAGGTTCACGGCGGTGCGGCGTCCGGCGGGCGCCTCCTGCACGGTCTCGCTGTGGGATTGCAGCCCGCGCACCTTGGCCTGCAGGGTGCCGGGGTAGAGGCGCACGTCCTCGCCCAGGCGGATGCTGCCCGAGGCCATGGTGCCGGTGACCACGGTGCCGTAGCCTTTCATGGTGAACACGCGGTCGATGGGCAGGCGGAAGAGGTCGGTGCGGCGCTGGGGTTTGAGCTCGGCGGCCAGGCGGGCCAGGGTCTCGCGCAGGGTGTCCAGCCCCTGCCCCGTGTGGGAGGACACGGGCAAGAGGGGCGCGGCCTCCAGGAAGGTGCCCTGGAGAAAGGCGCGCACGTCCTCCTGGACCAGGCCCAGCCACTCCTCGTCCACCATGTCGCATTTGGTCAGGGCCACCACGCCGGTGGGGATGCCCAGCAGGGAGCAGATTTCCAGGTGCTCGCGGGTCTGGGGCATGACACCCTCGTCCGCGGCAATGACCAGGAGCACGAAGTCGATACCGCTGGCCCCGGCCACCATGTTCTTCACGAAGCGCTCGTGGCCGGGCACGTCCACGATGCCGAGCTTCTGCTCCCCGGGCAGGGGCATGAAGGCGAAGCCCAGCTCGATGGTGATGCCGCGCCGTTTCTCCTCTTCGAGGCGGTCGCAGTCGATGCCCGTGAGGGCCTTGACGAGCGAGGTCTTGCCGTGGTCGATATGTCCGGCGGTGCCCATGATCACTGGCATCGGTGTGCATCCCTCCTGAATCGCGGATTTTCTCCCTTTCTCTACACGCACCCCGCCCCTGGTCAAGCCCTCCGCCGTCCCTTGGGCTTGCAAAGCGGGCAGAGGTGGGGCAGAGGTGGGGGCCTATTCATCCACTCCCAACATTGTTTGACAGGACAATTTCCATGTTCGCTTCGCTGCAGCTGCCGGTCGGAACCCTGGCCAATGTGGCCGCCATCGTCGTGGGCAGTCTGCTCGGCCTGCTCCTGCGGGGGCGCATGCCCGAGAACTGTCGGGTCATCATCTTCCAGGGGCTCGGGCTCTGCATCCTGGTCATCGGCATGTCCATGGCCCTGAAGGTGGAAGCGCCCCTGCCCATGATCTTCAGCGTGGTCCTGGGCAGCGTGCTGGGCGAGCTCATGCGGCTGGAGCACCATTTCCAGTCCGTGGCCCTGCGCGTCAAGAATCGGCTCAAGGCCGACAGCTCGCTCTTCACCGACGGGCTGGTCACCGCCACCCTCATCTACTGCATCGGCCCCATGGCCATTCTCGGCAGTTTCGACGAGGGGCTGCGTCAGGATCCCACCCTGCTGCACACCAAGGCCATGCTGGACGGCATCGCCTCCATCGCCCTGGCCGCGACCTATGGCGTGGGCGTGCTCTTTTCCGCCGTGCCCCTGGCCATCTACCAGCTCAGCCTGACCTTTTTCGCGGCCTCCCTGCAGGGGCTCTTCACCCCCGTGGTGGTGTCCCAGCTCACGGCCACCGGCGGCGTGCTGATGCTGGGCATCGGCTGCAACCTCCTGGAGCTCAAGGTCATCCGCATCGCCAACATGTTGCCCGCCCTGGTCCTTGTCGTTTTCTTCACCATGCTTATTTCCTAGGTCGGTCTCCCCACCCTCAGCAGCCAGGAGCGGCAATGCAGTGCATTCACATCGCGGGCGCCCGCCAGCATAACCTCAAGAACCTGACCCTGGACATCCCGCGCGACAAGTTCGTGGTCATCTGCGGGCCGTCCGGTTCCGGCAAGTCCACCCTGGCTTTCGACATCGTCTACGCCGAGGGGCAGCGCCGCTACGTGGAATCGCTCTCGGCCTACGCTCGCCAGTTCCTGCCCCAGATGGACAAGCCCCTGGTGGACAAGATCGAGGGCCTGTCCCCGGCCATTTCCCTGGAGCAGCAGAGCGGCTCGCGCAACCCGCGCTCCACCGTGGGCAC
>CAZNSV010000283.1:0-5191 GCA_964575775.1 uncultured Desulfovibrionaceae bacterium | reverse complement strand
GATCAAAGACAGGGAGGGGCGGGCGAATCCGGTCTCGGCCCTTCGCGGGAGCCGCGCCAGATACAGGGTGCAGAGCGCCAGGATCCCGGCCAGGAGCAGCAGGGCCGTGCGCCAGCCGTGGAGGCTGGAGAGGTAGCCCGAGCCCAGGCGCCCCGCAAAGGCGCCGAAGATGGTGCAGGCGATGTACAGGGCCATGCTGCGCTGCACCGCACCCTTGGCCTGGGAGTTGCCGATGTGGGTCATCAGGGCGGTGAGCATGGCCGGGACCAGCAGCCCCTGCAGACAGCGCAAGGTCATGATCTGCCAGAAGTGCGGGGCCAGGGCCAGGGCGGCCTGCAGCGCGGTGAGGGCGGCCATGCACCAGACCATCACCCGTCCCGGCGCCACGGCCTCCAGCAGGAAGCCATAGGCCAGGGGCGCCACGGCCAGGGGAAAGAGCACCACCGTGACCAGCAGCGAGATGTCCGTCTTGTCCACCTGCAGGTCGGCGGCCATGGTGGTGAACAGTGGTTGGGGGGCGTACATCAGCGCCATGGTGCACATGGCGGCCAGATACACGCCGAGCAGGTCGCGCGCGGAAGGGCTGAGCATGGTCGTCACCCGGGGCGGTTGCAGGAGTGCGGGGCGCATTCCGCAGGATCAGGCTCCATACCCCTGGCCGCATGACAAGACAAGAGCAATGCTGAAGAAAACGCTTTACCGGATACGGAGGACTTGCTAGGGCTGTATCGTACCTGGGGAATGCGTTGCGGGTCCTGTTGCTTTCGCGCCAAGGGGGAGCGTATGCAAATCCGCTGTAGTCACTGTTCCGCCGTCGGCAACGTGCCTGAGGCCGCTCTCAACCGGAATATCCACTGCCCCCGCTGTGGAGGCGTCTTCACCCTCACCGCCGAGCTGGCGGCTCAGGGGGCCGAGCGCCGCCGCACCGAGCGCCTGGACGTGCAGCAGGTGGACCTGGATTTCGGCATTGTCGGCGGGGTGGCCCAGGTCAGGGACCTCAGCGCCAGCGGGGTGGGCTTCGACCCGGCCGACGGCGACGTGGATTTCCCCCTGGGGCAGACCGTCACCTTCTCCATGATGGACAAGCTGAACCCGGTGCTGCGCAACGTTCGCGCCAAGGTCACCCGCACCGGATCCGGGGGCATCGGCGTGGAGTTCGAGGACCTCAGCCCGGCCCAACTGGCCGAGCTGAAGCATTTTCTTGCCCGCCAGCGCCTGGAGCGGATGCAGCAGGAGGGCGAGGCGGTGGAGCTGGAGATGGACGAGGAGACCCTGGCCCTGAAGAGCAAGGGCTACCTCTGAGCCGCGGCTCAGTGCCGTCCCAAGCCGCCGGACAGTCCGACACCGACCAGGGCCTGCTCCAGCCGATGCCGGGTGCTGCGCAGGCAGTGCCCCGTGGTCAGCAGGGTCTGCAGTTCCGTTTCACTCACGCGGGTGCGCCGCGCCACTTCGCGCAGGCTGTGCCCCTGCTCCATCTCTCTGCGGATCAACCATTCGTTGTACATGGCCTGGCTCCTGTTCCCGAGGGTGCATGAGGGATCATGCCTCCAGTCTCTGCCCGTCTGATCGGCAGGACGCAACAAAGAATCAGGTGAACGGCAGGTTTTTTTCCGTGAACGCGGCAGCGGTGCAGCGGCCTCGGTCAACGGTCGCCCATGGACAACGCGGGGGGCGCTTTGCTACCTCAAGAGCAGGTCCCGCCCCCGCAACCCAGACACCGCCCCTGATGTGGGCGCGGCAGGAGTGTGTCCCCGTGTTCGAGACGCATGAAGGCATCGTGATCCGCCCCCCCAGCGAGGCGGACAGCATCCTCCTCCAGGTCACCCTGGGCTGCTCCCACAACAAGTGCAGCTTCTGTGGCGCTTACAAGGCCAAGCGCTTCACCATCAAGCCCCGGGAAACCGTGCTGCGCGAGCTCGCGGCGGCGCGGGAATACTGCGAGGGGCAGCGCCGGGTCTTTCTCTGCGACGGCGACGCCCTGATCATGCCCCAAGCCAGGCTGGTGGAACTGCTGGGGGATATCCGCCGCGAACTGCCCTGGGTGACCCGCGTGGCCACCTACGCCAACGCCAAGAGCCTGCGCCGCAAGAGCCTGGAGGAGTTGCGGGAGCTGCGCGGCCTGGGCCTGCGCACGGTCTACATGGGGCTGGAATCCGGGGACGACGTCACCCTGAACGCGGTGTGCAAGGGGGAGAGCGCCGCGAGCATGGTCGAACAGGCCCTGCGCGCCAGGGAAGCCGGGCTCAAGCGCAACGTCACGGTCCTGCTGGGGCTGGCCGGGAGCCAACGCTCCCTGGAACATGCAAGAGCCACGGCAGCGGCTCTCAACGCCATGCAGCCCGAGTACAGCGCGGCCCTGACCCTGATGCTCATTCCGGGCACGCCCCTGCAGGCCCAAGAGCAGGCCGGGGACTTTTGCCTGCCCGACGCCCAGGGCATGCTGCGCGAGCTGCACGAGCTGCTGGCCCACCTCGAACTGAAGCAGGGGCAGTTCTTCAGCAACCACGCCTCCAACTACCTGCCCCTGGCCCTGCGCCTGCCCCGCGACAAGGACGGGGCCCTGCGCCTGCTGGAACAGGCCCTGGCCGGGGGCGTGGCCCTCAAGCCCGAGGCCTGGCGCAGGCTCTGACCCGGCGCCGTCACCCGTCTCACTCCTCGTCCGCGGGCTTGCGCAGCTGCCGGAAGGACGCGACGTTCTCCTGGCTGCGTTCGTTGAAGGAGCTCTGCAACTGCTCCAGCCCGGGGATGGCGTAGGCCTCCTCGTGCAGGGTGCGGTTGTGGGCCTCGGGCGCGTCCGGCCCGTGGCGCATGACGCAGTGGGCGCAGTAGGGATAGTAAGGGGCGGGCGCGTCGATGCTCGCCCGGATCCTGCGGTAGTGCTCCCCGTTCCAGACCGAGGCGAAACCGTCCTGCAGAAAGCCCAGGCGCTGCTTCCAGCAGTAGTAGCAGATGCGCAGGGAGCCGTCGGTGTCGATCTGGCAGAACTGCCAGGGTTTGGCGCAGGGCGCGGGCTTGCGCCCCTCACCGGGCAGGGGCGGCGCCACGAGCCGCACGCCGGTTTCCTGGGCCTTGGCCCGGGCCGCGGCAAAGACCTCGGCGGCCAGCTGCGGGTGGTGGTAGAGGGACTCGGTGGGGTCCATGTCCCCGCTGACGTTGAGGTACTTGACCTCCACCTTGTAGAGCCCCAGGCGAGCGGCCAGGGCCACGGCCTCGGGCAGCTCGGCGGCGTTGGACCGCATGATGGCGAAGCGGAACCAGAGCCTGGGGAAGGCACGGTGGCGTCGGCGCTTGAGATCGGCCAGAAAGGCGATGTTGTCCACGATGGTCTCGAAGCGCGCTCCCCGCCGGATGCGCTCCAGGGTCTGCTTCTGGGCCCCGTCGAAGGAGATGCACAGCTCCTGCAGGCTCTGGTCTTCCACCAGCCAGGCCGCGACTTCGCGGTCCAGGAGCATGCCGTTGCTGGTCATGGTGGCCAGGGTGCGGTAACGCCGGGCCAGGAGCAGGGCCTCGCGAATCTGCGGGTAGAGCAGGGGCTCGCCGCCGGAGCAGAAAAAGATGCTGAGCGTGCTGGGAAAGAGCTCCCGGGCCAGGCGCTCGTAGAGCGCGAAGTCCATCCAGTAGGCCTTTTCCAGGGACTCGTAGGAGATGCAGAAGACGCAGCGCAGGTTGCAGGCCTTGGTCAGGATGATGTCCAGGGAGGCGGGCATTCCCCAGGGCGCGGGGCGGCGCAGGCGCGCGGCCAGAGTCACCCGCGCGGCGTTGAGCAGGGCCTTGGTGTTGACGAAGCCCAGGGCGTGGGCGGTCTGACGGAGGGGGGAGGACATGGGACTGGAGACTCCGGGCGTGGGCGGCAAAGGGTGGTTTGGGGGTGGATGCAGGCCGCGTCGGGCGCGTCTGGCCGCGTCGGGCCGCGTCAGGGCCTGCCGGAGCCCTCGGACGAGTCTTTCTTGCCGGCAATGATCATGATCTTTTGCACCAGGGTGCTGTCCATGCCCTTGGCCGCGAACTCGTCCAGCACGATCTGCAGGGCCTGATCCACGATGTCGGACTTGCTGGGGTTCTCGCCCAGGTTTGGAGCGAGCATGGCCGCGAGCTTGGCGCGGGCCGCGCCCAGATCGTCCAGAGTGGTTTCGGACAGATAGTGGGTGGCTGGCTTGCGGCAGCCCCCGTGGGGCGCGGGGATGCAGTCGCCTTCCGTTTCGCCTTCGAGCACGAAGATGCCGTCGTCGTCGGGCACCTGGCGGTGGATGAGGCCGCTGAGCTCGTCCAGGCCGGGCAGGTCGTCGTCGCCGGGGGTGGACAGGACATCATGCAGGATGTTGCGGAGTGTCTTGCGTTCCATCAGGACCGTACCCTTGGTACGTGCGATCGGAGCCCGGAATGCGTGGCCGCGGGCCGTCTCTGGGTGCGCGCCCCCACCAGCGGGGGCGCTGCGGGCCACTCTGGATCAGAAGTAGTCGCCTGGGCCGCGTTCGTCAATACGCGCCCCACATCTGTCCGGGAAGGCCCTCAGAGCAGGGCGTCGCCGTCCGTGACCCGCCGCACCAGGGCCTTGTAGTCCACCACGCCGGTGGAGTTGTCGTCGTACTCGAAAATGGTCTGCCCGTAGGCCGGGGCTTCGGCCAGGCTGGCGTCGTAGCGGATGGGCGCGCAGAGGAAGTTGGCGTAGAGTTCCTTGAGCTTTTCGTAAATGTCCACCCGGCTGGCGATGCGGTAGTCGAGGAAGGTGGGCACGATGTAGGTGATGCCCAGCTCGGCGCGGTATTTCTGGATGGTGGCCAGGCTCTTGGAGAATTCGGAGAGCCCCTGCAGACTCATGACCTCCAGGGACACGGGGATGAGGATTTCCTGGACAAAGAACAGCACGTTCACGGTGATGGGGTCCCACCCGGGGGACGAATCCACGATGATGTAATCGAAGTGGGGCAGATAGGGCTCCAGGGTCTCGGAGAGGGTCAACTCGCCGCCGAAGTCCTTGCGGTCGATGGTGCGTTTGAGACCGGCCAGGGAGCGCCCACCAGCCAGAAGCCAGAGGCGTTCCCGGGCCTTGTGCAGGGCCTTTTGGGGCGAAACTTCCTTGTTCACCAGCTCGGCCAGCCCGTGCTCGGGCTTGACGCCCAGCATGTAGCTGGACTGGCCCTGGGTGTCGGTGTCCACCAGCAGGACCTTGTAGCCCGCCAGGGCCAGCCCG
>CAZNSV010000282.1:0-5210 GCA_964575775.1 uncultured Desulfovibrionaceae bacterium | reverse complement strand
CTGCAGTAAGCACCAGCGTACCACGCGAGCCGCCTCCTCATTGAGGGGGCGCCCTGGAACCGGCCGGGAGGGGAGGTGTGCGAGCGCCCCTTCCGGCCTTTCTCGTGTGCTACCTCTGTCAAGCAGCTGGGCCTCGACCTGTACCCAGAGCACCTGCACTCTGTCGCAATCCGCCCGGTGGAAATTTTTCATTTTCGTGAGGCCTGATTTCAAGGCTCCGGAGTGCCGGACAAGGGGAAGCGCACGCTGTTCAGGCGGCGCGTTCATCCGTTACATCTTTTCTGGCTTGGATTTTTTCTTGTTCAGGCGGGCCGGGTGCGGGGGCTCGAGTGAATATTTGGTTGTTTTGCACTTTTTGTGATTCGATGAAAATCAAAAATGACTTTTTAATGAAAATTTTAGCAAATTGTCTTTGGCCAGTGGTGTGGTTTCGGATGCTCCCGCTCTGGCGCCTGGAGGATGATTGACGAGGGATGCTGTGGGGTGTGTTCTTTTTGTCATGTATTGTTAGTTGGTTAAGCGCATTGATTTCTCTCTTGGCTGCAAAGCACACCGGATCGAGGTGTGGGCGCGAAGGGCTTTGGCATCCCTGCTGCAATGCCTTGTGTGCAGGCATGACGCCTTCGCTGCAGGGGACAAGCTCTGGAGCTTGTCGGGCAGAGTGGAGGGGGTCGAAAAAAAGTTTCATGGAATCAAGAAGATGGTGGGCGTGCCCTGGGTTGGGCACCGGAGCCGGGCCGGTTCCGCAGCCTTGCTGAGCGAGGGACGCCCCCAGCCGGATGGGTCGCACTGGACGGGAATCGGCAGGAGTTGGTTGTACGGAATTGTTAACAGCGTTGCGAGGGGCCGGAAGGGATTCCAGGCGGTACGGAGTCCCGGGCAGGCTTCCCGAGGAGGTTGGGTATGAACGCCGCGGATACCGCTTTCATTCTCATTTGCGCAGCCCTGGTCATGTTCATGACTCCGGGTCTGGCCTTGTTCTACGCCGGCCTGGCGCGGGCCAAAAACGTGCTGGGCACCATCATGCACAGCTTTTTCATGCTGGCCCTGGCCACGGTGGTCTGGGTCACGGTGGGCTACTCCCTGTCCTTCGGGACCGACGTGGGCGGCATCATCGGCGGACTGGATTTCGCCTTCCTCAAGGGGGTAGGCATGGAGGCCGACGGCCCCGTGGACAACATCCCCCACATGCTCTTCATGATCTTCCAGTGCATGTTCGCGGTGATCACCCCCGCGCTCATCAGCGGCGCCTTTGCCGAGCGCATCAAGTTCTCCGGCTTCGTGCTCTTTTCCGCGCTCTGGCTGGTGTTCGTCTACAGCCCCATGTGCCACTGGGTCTGGGGCGGTGGCTGGATGGCCGAACTGGGCGCCCTGGACTTCGCCGGCGGCGCGGTGGTGCACATGAGCTCCGGCGCGGCGGCCCTGGCCGCGGCCCTGATCCTGGGACCCCGCAAGGGCTACGGTTCCCAGAGTTTCATCCCCCACAACCTGCCCATGACCCTCACCGGCATGGGCATCCTCTGGGTGGGCTGGTTCGGGTTCAACGCCGGTAGCGCCCTGGCCGCCGACGGCCTGGCTGCCAACGCCTTCGTCACCACCCACGTGGCCACGGCCTGCGCCTGCATCGGCTGGCTCCTGGTGGAAAAGCTCCATGCCGGGCACCCCACCACCCTGGGTGCGGCTTCCGGCGCCCTGGCCGGTCTGGTGGCCATCACCCCGGCGGCCGGTTTCGTCACGCCCATGGCCTCCATGGCCATCGGCTTCATCGCGGGAATGGTTTGCTACGGCGGCGTGCTGCTCAAGAGCAAGTTCAAGTATGACGACTCCCTGGACGTGGTGGGCATCCACGGCATCGGCGGTACCTGGGGCGCCCTGGCCACCGGCCTCTGGGCCACCACCGCGGTCAACGAAGCCGGCGCCAACGGCCTGTTCTACGGCAATCCCGAGCAGCTCTGGATCCAGTTCATCTCCGTGGTGGCCACTTGGGTCTTCTGTTTCGCGGTCAGCTACTTGCTTTTCAAGATCGTTGACATCATTATAGGGCTGCGTGTGACCTCGGATCAGGAGTCCCAGGGTCTGGACGTGTCGCAGCACTCCGAAACCGGCTATCAGCTCTGATCGTAACGCCTTGTGGCGACAACGAATTGCGAAAGAGGAACGGTACCATGAAGAAGATCGAGATCATCATTCGTCCCTTCAAGATAGACGATGTGAAAAAGGCCCTCACCGAGCTGGACATCAAGGGCATGACCGTGAGCGAGGTCAAGGGCTTCGGACGTCAGCGCGGCCACAAGGAAGTCTACCGCGGCGCGGAATACCAGGTGGATTTCGTGGCCAAGGTCAAGGTTGAGGTGGTGGTGGACGATGCCCTGGCCAAGCAGGTGGTGGACACCGTGGTCAAGGCCGCCCGCACCGGACAGATCGGCGACGGCAAGATCTTTGTCCTGCCCGTGGAGGACATCATCCGCATCCGTACCGGCGAAACCGGACCGGAAGCCATTTAGCGAGCTGGGCCCCTGGCGTTGGAGCTTTCTCGCGCCAGGGGCCGTATTGCAGGCATGAACGAGACCCAAACGTCCGGCGGTCGGGACCGCCTCGCCTCATTGGCGGGGCAGCGTCTGGCCGCCGGACGCATCGCATGCATCGAGCAGTATCTCAACCCCCCGGCCGACGGGAGCGGGCAGCATCTGCCCCCCGCCGCGGCGGCCGGGGCCTTTGTGCGTGCCCATTCCGACCTGGTGGACCGCTTTCTCTGCGAGCGCCTGGCGGAGATCGCCCCCGAAGGGGGGCTGCCGGGCAAGGAGCCCGTGGCCGTGGTGGCGGTGGGGGGCTACGGCCGTCGCGAGCTGTGCGTGCACTCCGATCTGGACCTGTTGCTGGTCAGCGAAAAGACCATCCCGCCCCAGGCCTTGGACCTGGCCCAACCCCTGTTCCTCACGCTCTGGGACCTGGGCTACGACCTGGGGCACGGGTTCCGCACCATCCGCGACTGTCTGGACCTGTCAGTCACGGATTTCCAGGTCCTGGCCTCGCTGCTGGACCTGCGGCTCATCGCCGGTGACCCGGGCGTCTTCGCACAGCTGCAGAAGCGTCTGCGGCGTAAGGTTCTGGCCAAGAAGGCACGCCCCTTCCTGGCCTGGCTCCAGGAAGGGATGCAGCAGCGGCGCCTGGCCCACGGCGCCAACGCGGCCCGGCTGGAACCCCAGCTCAAGGACGGGCCCGGCGGCTTGCGGGACTACCACACCATGCTCTGGTTGGGGCATTTTCTGGATGAACCCCTGGCGGAACCGACGGTAAGCGGACTGGAGTATTGCCTGCCCCAGCCCGGGGACCGCGCCGCCTTCCTGGCGCACGTGGATTGCGTGTTCGCGGCGCGCAACCAGCTGCATCTGGCGCGGGGGCGCAAGAACGAGCTGTTGCACCTGGAATTGCAGCCCGCCATTGCCACGGCCCTGGGCTATGCGGGCGAGACCCCGGCCCAGGGGGTGGAGGCCTTCCTGGCCGAGCTGCTGCACGCCATGACCTGCATCGACGCGGCCTGTGGCAGTGTCTGGCGGGGCTACGCCGCGCCCCTGCTGCGCAATGGAACGGCATCCGAGCCCGAGCTGGTGGCGCCGGGCATCCTGCGCACGGAGCAGGGGCTGGAGCTGCTGCCCGAGGCCGCCCTGGACCTGGTGGAGGGGCGCGACCCGCTGCTGCCCCTGCGCCTGTTCCTCCAGTGCGCGCGCCTGGATGAAAAACCGGCCTGGAGCGCACGCAACGACATCAGCCGGGCAACCGACGCGGAGCCGCTGCGCTCCACGGAGGCCTGGAACCTTTTTCTGGAGATACTGACCTCGGGCAACGCGGCCCAGGCCCTGGCCCAGATGGCCGAGACCGGATTTCTGGACCGCTTCCTGCCCCCCTTTGCCGCGGTGCGCCACCTGGTGCAGTTCGACGCCTTCCACACCTATCCCGTGGGCTGGCATACCATCGAGACCCTGCGCAACCTGGAACAACTGCGTGGGCCGCGTGAGGCCGAGCCCGCTTCGGACGCCGCGTCCGGCCGCATGGCGCGCCTGACCCAGCTCTGGGTCGGGCAATGGCAGGAGCTCAAGGACCGCCGGGCCCTGCTCCTGTCCGCCCTGTTCCACGACCTGGGCAAGGGGCGGGACCACCACGAGCTGCGCGGCGCGGAACTGGCGCGCACCTTCCTCGAGGAGCGCGGCACCCCTCGGCAGCTGGTGGAGGACGTGGTCTTTCTCGTGGAGCGGCACCTGCTGCTGATGCAGACCGCCACGCGCCAGGACCTGGGCGACGAGGCAGTGGTGCTGCGCTGCGCCAACCAGGTGGGCACGGTGGAGCGGCTGCGCATGCTCAGCCTCCTGGCCTACGCCGATGCCCGCGCCACGGGCCCCAAGGCCTGGAGCGACTGGACCGCCGGGCTCCTGGCCGAGCTCTGCGACAAGGTGTTGCACATGCTCAAGGAGGGGCACCTGGTGGGCCCCCGCGCCGTGCAGGCCATCCTCAAGGCCCGGGACGGGGTGCGGAGCCTGGCGCGCAAACAGCCCGGCCTCGTCCTGTCCGGGGAGGAACTGGAGGCGGCCCTGGAGCGCATGCCCCCGCAGTACCTGCTCAGGGTGCCCCCAACGGAAATCGTGGGGCACCTGGAGCTGGCCCGGCGCCTGGAGCGGGAGTTGGAGGACGAGGTGCGGCGCCTGGGAGCCCTGCGGGCCGGGCGCGGTCTGGCCGTGCTGGACGCCCACCCCCTGGAGGACGGCGGCATCTGGCGGCTCTCGGTGGCGGCCAAGAACCAGAGCGGCCTCTTCGCCACCCTGGCCGGGGTGCTCTCCCTGCACGACCTGAACATTTTCGCGGCGGATACCTTCATCTGGGGCGACGGCATGATCGTGGCCCTGGTCAAGGTCTCGGCCCCCGTGGACCCGCTCTACGCCGACGAATTCTGGGTGCGGGTGCGCGGGGCCTTGAAGTACGCCATGACCGGCAAGCTCTCCCTGGACTACCGCCTGGACCGCAAGCGCAACTCGGCTCTGGCGGCCCGCAACCTGCGGCCCGGTGCCGTGAGCGTGAACATGGACAACGAGAGCACCGACTTCTTCACGGTGATCGAGGTCCTGGCCTGGGACCGCCCCGGCCTGCTCTACGAGATCGCCCACTGCCGGCACACCCTGCAGATCGAGGTGCACATGGCCAAGGTGGCCACGCACTTC
>CAZNSV010000281.1:0-5229 GCA_964575775.1 uncultured Desulfovibrionaceae bacterium | reverse complement strand
TCCTGGTTTCCAGCATCTGCGCCAGACGCAGCGCCACGGCCTGGTAGCGGGCCTCGAACACCTCGTTGGCCAGACGCTCGCGGTTGCTCTGCACCTGCAGTTGCAGGATGGCCCGGGCCATGTCCAGGCTGTCGCGCAGGGCGTCCTCGCGCAAGGGCAGAAACACCCCGGCAAAGCTGCAGGCAATGAGCAGGAACGTGAGGAACACGGCCCCGTTGAGCTTTTGACTGAGGGTGAGGGTTCTGCCTCCGGACATGACTGCCGCTTGTTCCCGGGTTTGAATGGCGTTGTCGGGGAAATACCGAGGTGCCGCGAGGGCCTCAAGGCTCCACGCTGCGGATGAACCGCACGCCGCCGTTCTCCAGACGATTGATGACCACGGGCTTCACGGGGTCGCCGTTGGCGTCGAACGCGATGCTGCCGCTGACCCCCTGGAAGTCCACGGTGTTGGCCAGGGCCTCCCGCACCGCGGCCCTGTCCGCGCTGCCCGCCCGGCGCACGGCATCGGCCAGCAGCATTACAGCGTCATAGGTCAGGGGCACCGTGGTCTGCTTGATCTCGCCGTGCGCGGCCTCGTAGCGGTGCACGAAGTCTCTGGACAAGGGGGCGGGGCTGTCCCGGTGCCAGTGGGTGGTGTAGTAACAGCCGTCCGCCGCGGCGCCGATGTAGTCGTAGAGGCGCAGCCCGAAGGCGTCGCCCCCCAGGATCACGGCCGAGAGCCCCAGGTCGCGGGCCTGCTTGATGATGAAGGAGGAGTCGCGGTAATCGCCGGGCACGTAGAGCACGTCCGGCCCTTGCTGCTGCACCTGCCGCAGCAGGTGGGCGTAGTCCGCGGTGTCGATGGTGTACTCCCCGCGCCAGAGCACCCGGCCGCCGTAGGCCGTGAAGTGCTGCTGGAAGTAGTCGGCCAGCTCCAGGCTGTAGGAGCGGCTCACGTTGACCAGGATGGCCGCCGTGCGGGCCTGCAGGTCGTCCACTGCGAAACGGGCCATGACCCGCCCCTGAAAGGGGTCGGTGTAGCAGACGCGAAAGATGAAGTCGCCGTGCAGGGTGACGTCGCGGTGGGTGGAAACGGGAGTGATCATGGGAATCCCGGCCTGTTGCAGCACCGGGGCCATGGCGTTGGAGTGCTCGCTCCAGGAGGCGCCGATCACGGCCAGCACGTCCTCCTGCACTGCCTGCTCCGCAGCCACCCTGGACCCCAGGGCCGAGCTGGCGTTGTCCAGCTCCACGATCTCCAGGGGGCGCCCCAGCACGCCTCCGGCAGCGTTGAGCTCGTCCACGGCGAAGCGGGCCGCCGTGAACATGGCCAGATTGGAGGGCGCGGCATCGCCGGTGCGGGCCGCGAGCACGGCGATGCGCAGGGGCTCGGCGGCCAAGGCCCCGCCCGGGATCGCCCCGCCCAGGCAGAGGAGCAGAGACCACGCCAGCCAGAACGTGTTCACAACCAGTCGCGGTTCCATGCCCCCCCCCTTTGACCGGACCGCAGGTGCGGTATTGCACCCCGCCCCGGTCTGCATGAAAATGGAACTTGGGGCTGTCATCACGACTGTTTGCCCTGGTCGGGCATCAGCATTCGGGGCACCGCGTTTGCCCCCGCACCTCTGTGGTACAGCGCACGCCCCCGTGGCAACACAGCCGCGGCGACAGCGCACCAGCCCCTCCGTCATGGTGCGAAACAATACACCTGTCCGTGCCGGGGTGCAACTTGACTGGCGCAAGGGCAACACTTCGGGATTGTGGCGGAAAAACGCAACAAGACTTGGGGGCGTCCTGGGGGGTGTCCACGAGGTGCGTCGACTTGTGGAGCAAAGGAGCGCAGCTCTTGCCATGCATCTGGCTTGCGTGTAGTGTGGCCTTACTGGGCAAGTCCGCGGTAAAGGGGCAAGGGCTGCATGGCGCTCTGCCGCGGCACGACCCGGGAGATTTTTTGGTTGCACGCGGCGGTCGCCTCGGTGCAGCCTTGGTCTTTGCGGCACGGTCTCGCCTTGGCGCGGCCGGTCTGTGAACCCGGAGTGCGGGAATGGCGACCCTCTCCGAGTAACAACAAAAATGGGTGACGATTGGTCAGGGACCCCCATCCTCCAAAGGAGAACACGATGTCTTGGTTCCGTACGCTGGTGTGTGCCGTTGTCTTGCTGCCCTTGCTCTCGGCCTGTGGCTCTTCCGACACCCCGGTGCCGGATCCGACCGTTCCGCCCCCCGCGGCCCAGGAACAGCCCAAGGCGCCTCCTGCGGCCGAAACGGAACAGGTGCACCAAATGCAACCCTGCATGGTCCAGAACGTGGACAGCGAAGCCTGCACCACGGAGTTGAACAAGGCCCTGGCGGACATCCTGATGTCCCAGGGCGAAGGACAGGCTGCCGCGTCCCAGGCGGGCGAGGCCATTGCCAACGCCATCAAGGGCGCCCCGGCCGACAAGCGTAACGGCTTCACCATGACCGGCCCCGACACCGGGCAGCGCTACTCCTTCCTGTTCCAGAACGAGGCGGGCATGGCCTACCTGGTGCTGTTCAAGAAGAGCGAGATGGGCCCGGCCAACGAGTTCGACCTGGTGACCTCCCGGCCCATGCCGTCTTGCGTCTGCAATCCCTAGCGGTTTCTTCGATCAGCTGATGCTGCGGGCCTTGCCGAGTTGCGGCAGGGCCCGTTTTTTTGTCCCCTTTTTCTAAAACACTCAGGCCCCGGCCACGGCAATGCCCCGCTTGTGCAGGGTCTCGATGAGGCGTTGCATGCCGTCCGGCCCCACCAGGACGTAGAGCCCCTCGCCTTCCAGGCAGACCACCCGGGAGCGGTTGGCCAGGATCACGGCCTCCTGCCCGCCCTGGAGTATGCAGGAACCGCTCACGTAGCCGAAAAAGCGCATGATGCGCTTGTCTTCCTTGGCCTGCAGCCGCGGGTCCGCCTTCAGGTCGCCCACAAAGGCGCGCTGGATGGCACCGTAGGGTAAGGTGGCCTCCAGAAAGGGCGGCGCCTCCAGGCTCAGCCCCTCGTCGTCCAGCACCAGGCTGGCCCGCAGCGGGTTCACGTAGAGCATGTACCAGTAGAACACCGCCAGTGGGCCGGCCACGGCGATGAGACAGATGCCGGTCCAGGTGTAGCCGGAGCGGAAGCTCCAGGCCGTGGCAAAGGAGACCACCGCCACGGCGGCAAAGAACAATACCAGCACCTTGGACGCCATGCGTACCGAAAAACGCTCTTCCATGCTTGTTTCTCTCGCGGGGTCCGCCAGGGACCAGTCTAGGGCCTGCGGCGCTCCGGCCGGATTGCCGGGCGCCATGGTTCGCCGCTTCAGTAGCACGGTGGGCACGGAAAACCAAACACCCGGTCACCTACCCATCGAGTAGGATAAGCCCTGAATTTCATGCATCTTGACGGTGGCATTCCGTGCACCATTGGGGTAGGATGGGGCAGGAGATCCCTGTGAACCCACTGCGCCCCCGCGTCAATGCCCTGTCGTGCCTGTTGCCGTGCCTGCTGCTCCTGTGGCTGTTGCCGGGCTGTTCCGAGGAGCCCATGGTCCGCGTGGACCTGAGTGAGGTAGAGCAGACCGTGATGGTGCGCGACCGGAACGTGGTGACCTACGCCTACCTGCCCCAGTATTCCCACACCATTTCCTATCTGCGGCACCGGTTGCTGGTGGAGTATCTGCGCCAGGAGACCGGCCTGCCCCTGAAGCAGATCTTCCCGGACACCTTCGACGAACATCTGCAGATGGTGCAGCGCGGCGACATCGACATCTCCTTCACCAATCCCTTCATGTACATCAAGATCGCCGAGGCCGGAGGCCAGGCCTTTGCCCGCATCGTGGAGCTCAGCGGCCAGCCCGACTTCTGGAGCCAGATCATCGTGCATGCCGACAACAAGGAGATCGAGACCCTGGACGACTGCCGCGGCAAGCGCTGGATCGCCGTGGACCGCACCTCGGCCGGGGGCTATCTCTTCGCCCTGGGCCATTTCGTGGAGCACGGCATCCTGCCCGAGGACTTCGCGGAAATCGCCTTTGCGCCGGGGCCCGGGGGCAAACAGGAGAAGGTGGTCCTGTCCGTGTATGCCGGGGCCTACGACGTGGGCTCGGTGCGCGACGGCACCCTGGCCCTCATGGAAGGCAAGTTGGACCTGAGCAAGATCCGGGTGCTGGCGGAGTCGCGGCGCTATCCCGGCTGGCTGTTCAGCGCCCGCAAGGGGCTGGACCCCGCCATCGTGGACAAGGTGGCCCGGGCCATGTTCAAGCTGGACAACGCCAACCCCGAGCACACCCTGATCCTGGACACGGCGCGGTTCTTGGCCATCATCCCCTCCCAGGACAGCGACTACGACCCCGTACGGGAGTTGGTCGCCCGCGTGGGCCTGGAGTAGCCCGTGCCCGCCCCGCGCCACCGCCTGCTCGCCCCGCGCCACCGCTTGCCCTCCCTGCGCCACCGCCTGCTCGCCCTGCTGCAGCCCCTGGCCCAACCCGTGGGGCGCCAGATCGCCAAGACCCGCTTCCGCACCAAGATCATCGTCGGCAGCTCCGGCATCATCCTGCTGCTCATGGTGGCCCTCTCGGGCATCATCAGCCGCATGGCGGCCCAGGCCCTCATCGAGGAGAGCAAGAAGCGCGGCACCGTGCTGGTGGAGACCCTGTCCCTGCGCGTGGCCGACTCCATGCTGGCCGAGGACCTTTTGCGCCTCAAGAACATGGTGGACGAGCTCCGGGGCGTGGAGGACTGCGAGTACGCCTTCATCCAGGACCCCGCCGGCAACGTGGTGGTGCACAGCTTTCCGGGCGGCTTTCCCCGGCAGCTGCGTACCGTGAACCCCGCCCCCCCCACTGGGGTGAGCATCCTGCTCCTGGACGCCGGAACCAGGCGCATCTACGATTTTTCCGCCAACATCGACATTGGCGGCAGCAGCTTCGGCACGGCCCGCATCGGACTCTCCAAGGGGCGCGTGCAGATGGTGGTCAACAACCTGGTCTGGACCATCTTCGGCCTGTCCAGCGCCGCCCTGCTCATCGCGGTGCTGGCCAGTACCCTCTTCGCCCGCCGGGTGACCCACCGCCTGGGCACCCTGCGCGAGTACGCCGAGGAGGTGGTCAAGGGCAACCTGGACCTGCAGACCGGGCCGGCCCTGGTGCGCAACTGCTGGGAGATCATGGACTGCCGCCTGAAGAACTGCCCGGCCTACGGCGAGGAGCGGCGACGCTGTTGGTACCTGGCCGGGACCCTGTGCCCGGAATGCAACTC
>CAZNSV010000280.1:0-5232 GCA_964575775.1 uncultured Desulfovibrionaceae bacterium | reverse complement strand
AGGCCAAAGGGGTTGCCGATGGCCATGACCCACTCGCCCACGCGCATGGCGTCGGAATCGCCGAAGCGCAGCACCGGGAGCTTCTGGTCGGTCTCGATCTTGAGCAGGGCCAGGTCGGTCTCCTTGTCCCGCCCCACCACGGTGGCGGTGAAGGACTCGCTCTCGCTGTTGTGCCCCTGCAGGTTCACCCGCACCACGTCGGCCTCTCCGGCCACATGATCGTTGGTGACGATGTAGCCGTCCTCGGAGATGATGAAGCCCGAACCCGAGGACTGCTCCTTGTAGGGGCGCCCGGGCTGCTCCTCGGGCTGTTTGAAATACTCGTCGAACTTCTCGAAGAACTCCCGGAAGGGGGCATGGAAGCGGAAGAAGTCGCTCATGCCCTGGGGCGCCTCCACGGTGGTTTCCGTGCTGATGTTGACCACGGCGGGCCCGGCCTGGGCGGCAAGGTCGACGAAGGACCCCACGGCCAGGACGGGTGAGGCCGTAAAAACCAGGGCCAGCAGGGCGAGGAGGAGAGTCCGCGGGAACCTGAAGGAACTGCAAGGGGCGTTCAGCATGAAGGTAACACTCCGCGAGTTTGATGGGCGGAAGGGGGCGCACGGCAATCGCCAGATGGCAGAGCCTGCGGCGCCCTCGGAGTGACGGCGGGCCGGTGTGAGAATCGCTCAGCGCCGGACTCGGGCCAGGGCCAGGCCAGTGCCGAGCGGCCGGATGTGCACGGCAACCGCTCCCTTCCTATACGCCGTGGCCGGGCATTGTAAACTCCCGGCGGGCCCTTCGGGGGAAGACCCGGAAAAAAGGGAACCAGGAAAGGGTGTTCTTGGCAAGCGGGCGCAGGTCGTGTATGTGCCGGGCAACATGCGGCGGGTTCTGGTGCCGCACGGCAGGGGAGCTTGTGATTTTGTCCACAAGAAACGGGTGCCGACGGGGGCCGCAAGCTGCTGGCGTGCGGAGTGCCTTGTTTTTTTTTGGACAAACTCAAAAAAAGTCATTATAGCAGAGAGCCATGCCACCGGACGGGGGTAGGACGCATCCGGCAGGCAGAGGCGAGGGAGACGACCCAAGGATATGAAGCTTCTCGAGGAGTTGAAGGAAAAGCGCACTGAATTGACGGAACAGTGGCTGGAAGCCATTTTCCGTACCTATCCGCTGGATACGGCCGGATTCATGCGTCGCCAGAAGGACCAGTTCGCCAATCCCGTGCAGCATCGGGTGCAGCAGGCCGTGGAGGGGGTCCTCGACGCCCTGCTGGAGAAGAAACTGGACACGGACAAGGTGACCCCGGCCCTGGACGACCTGATCCGCATTCGCGCGGTCCAGGAGTTCACGCCGGCGCGGGCCGTCGGGGTCATCTATCTGCTCAAGGGCCTGGTGCGGGAGATGACGCTGTCCGGTCTCAAGGATGTGAAGCGAGCCCGGGAGTTGTTGCAATTCGAATCGAAAATCGATAGCTTGGCTTTGATTTCATTCGATATATACACTCGGTGCCGTCAGCAGCTCTTCGAGTTCAGGGTCAATGAAATCAAGAACAGACAGGCCAGTCTTTTGCGACGGGCCAGGATGGTCCTCGGTACCGCGGCTGAGGAACAGGACCCCACTAACCCATGACAGCCTTAGAGGAAGCGAGGTAACGGCATGGCATTTTTCATCTCCTTTTTGGTCGTCTGTGCACTGGGGTACATAGGCTACCTTGGTGCCCAGCTCGGCTACCAGTCATTGTTGGGGGTGTATATCCCTTACGTGGCAGTGGCCATCTTCATCGTCGGATTCATTTATCGAATCCTGGACTGGGCCCGGTCTCCGGTGCCCTTTTGCATTCCCACCACCGGTGGCCAACAGAAAAGCTTCGACTGGATCAAGAGCGAACCGCTGGACAACCCCCCCAACAAGTACTGGGCCACGGGGCGCATGATCCTCGAAGTGCTGATGTTCCGGTCCCTGTTCCGGAACACCAGGGCTGAAATCAAGTCCGGTCCCCGCGTGATCTACCCGCAGACCATCTGGCTCTGGCTCTTCGCGCTGCTGTTCCACTATTCCTTTCTCACGGTGTTCCTGCGGCATTTCCGGTTCTTCTTCGAGCCGACCCCGCTGTTCGTGCAGCTTCTGGAGTTCTTCGACGGTCTGTTCCAGATCGGCGCGCCGCGTCTGTTCATGTCCGGCGCCCTGCTGGCCGCGGCCGTGCTGCTGCTCCTGGGACGTCGCATCTTCCTGGACAGGGTGCGCTACATCTCCCTGCTTTCCGACTACTTTCCGCTGTTCCTGATCCTGGGCATCGCGCTTTCGGGCATCTGGATGCGCTACTTCGAGAAGACCGACATCTCCGCGGTGAAGGTCATGACCATGGGTCTGGTGAGCCTGTCCCCCACGGTCCCCGAAGGTATCGGCCCCATCTTCTTCATGCACCTGTTCCTGGTCAGCGTGCTGCTGATCTACTTCCCCTTCAGCAAGCTGATGCACATGGGCGGCGTATTCATGAGCCCCACCCGCAACCTGGCCAATGACTCCCGGGCCAAGCACTATGAGAACCCCTGGAAACCGCCGAAGAAGTTCCACACCTACGCGGCGTACGAGGACGACTTCAGGGAATTCATGGAAGAGGCCGGGCTCCCGGTGGAAAAAAAGTCGTCCGAAAAAGCGGCGGAAGAATAAGGAGTCACCATGGCCAAAATCATTTCTCCTGAAGAACTCTTGAAGTTCAATTACGGCATGCCCCAGGAGCACTGGATGGACACCAAACCGGTGTTCCGGGACGGCAACTTCTGTTATCCCGCCAAGCCTGAAGTGCTCCAGGACCTGGGTTTCCCCAATCCCCGCGAATGGTCCCCCAAGGACGAAGACTGGAAACTGCCCGAAAACTGGCAGGAGATCATCCACAATGGATTCCGCGAGCGCCTGGACAAGTACCGCTCCCTGAAGGTGTTCATGGACATCTGCGTGCGCTGCGGCGCCTGCGCGGACAAGTGCCACTTCTTCATCGGCGGCGGCGACCCCAAGAACATGCCGGTGTTGCGCGCCGAGTTGCTGCGCTCCATCTACCGCAACGACTTCACCACCTTCGGCAAGGTCTGGGGCAAGCTCAACGGTTCGCGCAAGTTGACCATCGACGTGATCAAGGAGTGGTTCTACTACTTCTACCAGTGCACGGAGTGCCGTCGCTGCTCCCTGTTCTGTCCCTACGGCATCGACACCTGCGAAATCACCATGATCGCCCGCGAGCTCTTGCAGCTCTTGGGCATCAACATCAACTGGATGATGGAGCCGGTGCGCAACTGTAACCGCACGGGTAACCACCTGGGCATCCAGCCCCACGCCTTCAAGGAGATCGTGGAGTTCCTCTGCAGCGACATCGCCGAGATCACGGGTATCGAGATCAAGCCCCCCTTCAATGAAAAGGGGCACGAGGTCCTGTTCATCACCCCCTCGGGCGACGTGTTCGCGGACCCGGGCATCTACACCTTCATGGGCTACCTGATGCTCTTCCACGAAATCGGCCTGGACTACACCCTGTCCACCTACGCTTCGGAAGGCGGCAACTTCGGGCTCTTCACCTCCCACGAGATGATGAAGAAGCTCAACGCCAAGATGTACCACGAGGCCGAGCGCCTGGGCGCGAAGTGGATCCTGGGCGGCGAGTGCGGGCACATGTGGCGCGTGATCAACCAGTACATGGAGACCCACAACGGGCCCACCCCGCCCCACATGGTCACCCCGTACAACCCCCTCACCGGGACCAGGTTCGAGAACGCCGCGGCCACCAAGATGATCCACATCGCGGAGTTCACGGCGGACCTGATCAAGCACAACAAGTTGCGCCTGGATCCCAGTCGCAACGATCACCTGATCACCACCTTCCACGACTCCTGCAACCCGGCCCGCGGCATGGGCATGTTCGAGGAGCCGCGCTACGTGCTCAAGAACGTGTGCAACAACTTCCATGACATGCCCATCGACACCATTCGCGAGCAGACCTTCTGCTGCGCCGGTGGTTCGGGCCTGAACACGGACGAAATCATGGAAATCCGCATGCGTGGCGGTCTGCCCCGCGGCAACGCCCTGCGCTATGTGCAGGACAAGCATGGTGTGAACACCATGTCCTGCATCTGCGCCATCGACCGTGCCACCCTGGTGCCCCTGGCCGACTACTGGGCCCCGGGCGTGAAGATCACGGGGTTGCATGAGCTGGTGGGCAACGCCCTGGTGATGAAGGGCGAAAAACCCCGCACCATGGACCTCAGGCAGGAGGATCTGCCCGGACTGGAGGATGAATAGCCATGTATAACGGTAAATACGTGATACCCGGAATCGTCGCCTTCGCCGTGCTCATGCTGGCGCCCTTCCTGTACAACATCCTCTCGGGCACCAGCTATGCCAGGCCGGAACTGCAACTGCCCAAGGATCACACCGAGTGCATCGAGCCCACGGACTACATGCTGGCGGAGCACATGCACATTCTCGACGTCTGGCGTGACAAGGTGGTTCGGGACGGCATGGGCACCTATACGGCCAGCAACGGCAAGCAGTGGGAGATGAGCCTGCAGAACACCTGCATGAACTGCCACGTGAACAAGGCCGAATTCTGCGACAAGTGCCATGACGCAACCAGCGTGTCCCCGTACTGCTGGACCTGCCATATCGAGCCCAAGGGGAACCAACAATGAAAAAGACGAGAAGAGACTTCCTGAGAATGGCCGGCTTGTCCGCCCTGGGGATCGGCACGGCCACCGTGCTCGATGTCGCCGCCAAGCACTCCCAGGTGCACGCCGAGGACGCCCCCCAGTACACCCCCAAGGAAGGCGCACTCAAGGCCACGCACTGGGGCATGGTGATCTTCACCAACCAGTTCGAGACCCCTGAGGACTTCCAGGTCTGCATCGACGCCTGCCACCACTACCACAACGTGCCCGAGAATCCGGGCGTCCAGGAAGTGAAGTGGCTCTGGACGGACAACTACGAGCGGACCTTCCCCGAAGAGTTCAACAAGTTCATCCCGGAAGCCGTGGAAAGCAGGAGCTTCCTCCTGCTCTGCAACCACTGCGAGAATCCGCCCTGTGTTCGGGTCTGTCCCACCAAGGCGACCTTCAAGCGTCCTGACGGTATCGTGCTCATGGACATGCACCGCTGCATCGGCTGCCGCTTCTGCATGGCCGCCTGCCCCTACGGCGCCCGGAGCTTCAACTTCGGCGACCCCAGACCCTACGTCAAGAAGGAAAACCTGGACTATCCCACGCG
>CAZNSV010000279.1:549-5235 GCA_964575775.1 uncultured Desulfovibrionaceae bacterium | reverse complement strand
GGCCGCCTATCGCGCCAGCCGCCGCAACCACGAGATCGCCCAGGCCAGGGCCAGCCTCGACCAGGCCCAGCGCATCGCCCATCTGGGCAGTTGGGAAGCCAATCTCGAGACAGGGGCGCTCTGGTGGTCCGATGAAACCTACCGCATCTTCGGTCTGGAGCGAGGCAGCCTGCAGCCCACCCTGGAAGGCTTCCTGACCAGGGTTCATCCGGACGACCGCCCCCAGGTGGAACGCGAATACACGCGCAGCCTGCAGACCTGCGCCAGTTACGCCGTGGACCACAGGATCGTGCTGTCCGACGGGACCGTGCGCCACGTACAGGAGCGGGGGCAGACCCTCTGCAGCCCCACGGGCAAACCCCTGCGCTCCACGGGCACCATTCTGGACATCACGGACCGCAAACTGGCCGAAGCCGCGCTCAAGGCCGGTGAAGAGAAGATGCGCGCCATGGCCGAGGCCTCCCACGACGCCCTGATCATGATCGATGCCGAGGACCGCATCCTGTTCTGGAGCGACGCCGCCGAGCGGATGTTCGGCTGGAGCCGGGAAGAAGTGCTGGGGCGGGCCATGCACCCTCTCATCACCCAGGAAGAGGACCAGGTTCAGGCCAGGGTCGGGCTGGAGCACTTCGCTCGGACCGGGCAAGGCCCGGTCATCGGCTCGGTCATGGAGTTCACGGCCGTGAAGCGCGACGGCGAACTGTTCCCGGTGGAGCGTTCGGTGGCGGCCTTCCGCCTGGGCGAGACCTACTACGCCGTAGGCAGCCTGCGGGACATCACCCTGCGCAAGAAGGCTGAACAGGAGCTGCGCAACTTCTCCCACCGGCTGACCCTGGCCTCGCGGGCCGGGGGCATCGGAGTCTGGGAGTGGAATCTCAAGGACAACACCCTGATCTGGGACGACTTGATGTTCGAACTCTACCAGGTCCGGGCCAACGAATTCTCCGGGGTCTTCGAGGCCTGGCGCAGCCGGGTCCACCCCGAGGACCTCCAGGCGGCCGAGGCTTCCATCCAGGCCGCGGCCCACAGCGCCGAATCCTGGGACTGGGAATTCCGTATCGTCTGGCCGGACGGGCAGGTGCGCTGCATCAAGGCCGCCGCCCGGACCCAGAAGGACGAGCAGCAACGCCCCTTGTATATGATCGGCGTCAACTGGGACGTGACCGAGGCCCGCAACGCCCAGGAAAAGTTGCGCCTCTTGGCCACCACCGACTCCCTGACCGGCATTTTCAACCGCCGCCACTTTCTGGAGGTGACCGAGCGGGAGTTGGAGCGTTGCCGTCGCTATCCCGCCCCTTTTTCGCTCATCATGTTCGACGCCGACAGGTTCAAGGCCGTGAACGACACCCATGGTCACGATGTGGGCGACCTGGTGCTCAAGGCCATCACCCGGACCGCCGCGGCCACCCTGCGGGACGTGGACATTCTGGGCAGGATCGGGGGTGAGGAATTTGCCGTGGGGCTGCCTCAGACCGACCTGGACGGTGCCCTGTTGGTGGCGGAACGCCTGCGCCAGGCCATTGCGCAGGTGGAAGTGCCCCTTGCCGCCGGGGGGGCTGTCCGCTTCACCATCAGCCTGGGCGTGGCAACGTACTCCGAAACCTGCAACGCCCTGGAGGACCTGCTCAAGGCGGCTGATGTGGCCCTGTACCGCGCCAAGCAGAACGGCCGCAACCGCGTGGAGGCCACAAGCAACACTGTCTGACCGATAAATTATTGCCTTTTTCCACCACCGGGTATACCCTTTCCCGCAGAAACAAGGATTCATTCCGTCTTGCGCTCTGGGGGGAGTTGCAGCCATGCAGATCGATCACGCCGGACCAGTGGAAATCGCCCCAGGTGTTCATTGGGTGGGTTTCGAGGACGAGGCTTCCGGGCTGCATTGCAACCCGTACCTCATCGTGGACGGGGACGAGGCCGTGGTGCTGGACGGCGGCAGTCGGCCGGACTTTCCCACGGTGATGCTCAAGATCCTGCAGACCGGCATCAGCCCAGATCGCATCAAGGCCCTGATCTACCAGCACTACGACCCCGACCTCTGCGGCAGCATCCCCAATTTCGAGCATATCATCGCGCGCAAGGACCTGGTCATTGTCTCGGACAAGGAAAGCAACGTCTTCATCCGGCATTACCACGTCAGTTCGCGCCTGCTGTCCCTGGAGAGCGTGGGCTTCGCCTACACCTTTGCCTCGGGGCGGAGGCTCGAGTTCCACAAGACCCCCTACTGCCATTCCGTGGGCAGCTTCGTCACCCTGGACAGCCTGACCCGGACCTTGTTCACCAGCGACCTCTTCGGCAGTATCAGTCGCCACTGGCAGCTGCACCTCACCCTGCAGCCCCACTGCAGGACCTGTCCCGTGGTGGCCGAGCCCTGCCCTCAGTGGAAGACAACCTGCCCCTTGGCAGGCATTCTGAACTTCCATCGGCGGCTCATGACCTCCAACAAGGCTCTGCGTCACGCTCTGAACGTGCTCTCGCGGCTGTCCTTCCAGCGCATCGCGCCGCAACACGGCAGCATCCTGAGCCGGGGCGAGGATATCGCAGCCGTGACGGACCACCTGCTGCGGCTGGAGGACGTGGGCATCGACGGCCTGGCCGAGGCCTGCACTCCGGAGGATCAGGCAGCCATCTGCAGGCGTATGGCCGGGAGCGGGCAATGAACGCCCCCTTGGTGCTTGGCGGCGTCTCTTCCCCCGAAGCCCTCTGCTCCCCGGACATCCTGCGGGAGTTGATGAGCCTGCGGGCCGAGCAGAAGGACAGCGAGATCAACAGCCTGCTGCTCAAGCAGCTGGTATCCGCCTATGCCCGGGTGGAACGGCGGCTCAAGGTCCAACAGGCGCTCCTGGACGAGGACCTGCAGGCCGCGGCCGAGATCCAGCGCAGCCTCCTGCCCCGGACGGCAATCGGCGGGCAACGCTGTCGGGTGGCCTGGCGCTTCGAGCCCTGTCAGCAGATCGGGGGCGACTGCCTGGGGGTCTTTGCCCCGGCACCGGAACGGCTCTGTCTGTACGTGCTCGACGTGAGCGGTCATGGCGTGCCTGCGGCCATGGTGGCGGTCTCGGCGGTGCAGGCCTTGCGTGCCGAGGAGATCGCCTGCCCAAATCCCGGACCCGGGGAAGAGTGCCTGCCCGCGCCGGGGGCGGTGCTCTCCCTGCTGGACGCATCTTTTCCTTTGGAGCGCTTCGAGCGGCACTTCACCATGAGCTTCGTCACCGTGGACGAGGCGCGCGGTGAGTTGCGCTACAGCAGTGCCGGGCACCCGCCCCCGCTGCTGGTCCGGTCCGACGGCGAGGTACTGCTCCTGGACAGGGGCGGGCCGGTCATCGGCCTGGGAGGGCTCTTGCCCTTCGAGGAGGGGCGGGTGCGGCTACAGGGCGGCGACCGGCTGCTGCTCTATACCGACGGCCTCACGGAGTGCGAGGACCCGCACCGGGGCTTTTTCGGGGAGCAGCGGTTGCAGGAGCTCTTGCGGGAACTGCGCCGGGCCCCCCTCGACGTCCTGCTGGACAGCCTGCTGGACACGGTGCGGCAATTCTGCGGGGACGCGCCTCCGCGTGACGACATCACCCTGGTTGCGCTGGAGTACTCATGATTCACTCAGCCCCTTGCCCCACGGCAACGAGGAGGCCGCAGCGCCCATGAACACGGTGCAAGCCCCCGAAGCCCGCCGCGAACATCGGGTGGAGATCAGCTCCATCGTGCTGCCTTTCCTGGGCCTGCGCGAGGACGACTACTCCCCCTTCCAGTACCTGCTGGGCGACCTGTCCATGCACGGTGCCCGCATCCTGCTGCCGCGCTGGAGCACCCGCCGGGAGTTGCTGGCCGTGGAGGACGAGGTGGACTTTCAGGTGCCATTCCGCTTCGCCGGAGAGACCTACAGCGTGGGTGACATCGCCTGGCAACGCTGGGACGAGGCGCAGGAGGCCCAGGTCTGCGGCGTCCACTTCGCCAGAAAGACCCCCCAGACCTATCCGGTGGCCATCTCCTTCGAGGCCGGGGCCCTGGACATCGACCTCACCCATTTCAATACCGAAAGCGACCTGATGCTGCGCGTGCTCAAGGACGCGGTGCTGCTCAAGCGGGGCATCGCCATCTACCTCAAGCACCTGAGCCCTTATCTGTCGCGCATCTCCGGCGAGGACAAGGCTCACTACGCCTTTCTGCGCAGCTTCCTGCTGGAGGACGCGGCCAGGCACGTGCGGGCGAACCGGCTACGACTGGAGCAGGTCTATACGGAACTGCAGGGGGGCGTCTGCAGCCAGGCGGAACTGGCGGCCTGCCTCAGCGTGGAAGACCTTCTGGACGCCTTCGAGCCAGAGATTCCTGCGGACGTCTTTGCGGCGGCCTTTGTGGACAAGGCCGTGGCACCCTATGTGCGTTCCATCAAGGTGCTTGAAAAAAAGCTCTACGTTGCCTACAATACTTTAATGCTGCTCTACATCTCGAGCATTCAATGAACGCGGCCCACGAACCGCGTCCAACCATAGAGGACCTTTCATGCGCTTGACCAGCGAACTGCACGATGACGTCCTGGCCGTCACACTGCTTGAAGATCGGCTGGACTACAACAACGTCAACGGCTTCAAGAACGCCATGACAGACTTTGTCCTGCGCGGCCGCAAGCGGATCGTCCTGGACCTCGGCAACATCGGTTTCCTGGATTCGCGCGGCCTCAGCGCGCTGCTC
>CAZNSV010000279.1:0-539 GCA_964575775.1 uncultured Desulfovibrionaceae bacterium | reverse complement strand
GCAACGTACCGCCCCCGGTGGGCAAGGTGTTTTCCATGACCCGTACCGACCGCATCGTGCCACTGTGCCCGGATCTGCAACAGGCCATCGCGGTCTGCCGGAGCTGACGAGGTTCTGCCATGTCCGGGGCCAAAGCCCGCCAGTACACCCTCTACGCCGCCCTGACCCTGGGGCTGGTGGTGGGCACGCCCTTGGCGTACCAGCACCGGCATCCGGACCGGGTGCTGGCCCACGAGGGGGAGCGGTATTTCCTGGCCCAGCGCTTCGACCTGGCTGCCGACGCCTTTGCCCGCGCCGTGGCACTGGGCAGCAGCGACCCGGCACTGCTCTCCCGTCTGGGTGATTCCCTGCTGGCCGAGGGGCGCTTTGCCGAGGCCCTGCCAGTCTTCACCCGCATGGTCGATCTCCAGCCCGAAAACACGGCCGCCCTGTTCAAGCAGGCCGAACTCCTGTCCCTCACCGGGCAGTTCGACCAGGCCCTGGCCGTGGCGGACCGTCTCCAGTCCGCCAGGCCCGATGCACGCGGGGTTCTGGCCTTG
>CAZNSV010000278.1:0-5237 GCA_964575775.1 uncultured Desulfovibrionaceae bacterium | reverse complement strand
ACCAGGCCCAGATGTTCGGCTTGGGGCAGCTCTACCAGCTGCGGGGGCGCGTGGGGCGCTCGGACCGCCAGGCCTACGCCTATTTCGTGGTGCCCAGCGTGGAACGCCTGGGCGATACGGCCCTCAAGCGCCTGAAGATCATCCAGGACATGGACTACCTCGGCGCGGGCTTCCAGGTGGCCATGGAGGACCTCAGGCTACGCGGCGCGGGCAACATCCTGGGCGAGTCCCAGTCCGGGCAGATCGCCAAGGTGGGGCTGGACCTTTTCCTGGAAATGCTGGAAGAGGAGGTGCGTCGCATCCGGGGCGGCCCCATCCGCGAGGAGACCGACCCGGAAATCACCATCGGCTTCCCGGCCCACATCCCGCCCGAGTACATCCCGGATGCCGGGGAACGCCTGCGCTACTACAAGGGGCTCTCCTGCGCCCAGAGCGACGAGGTCCTGCGCGACCTGGAAGCCGAACTGCGCGACCGTTTCGGTGCCCTGCCCGAGGAGCTGCGGGAGTTCCTGGAGGTGTTGCGCTTCAAGCGGCTTTTGGCCAGAATGCAGGTGACCAAGGCCGAGCTGGGGGCCCAGGGCCTGCGTATGACCTGGGCAGCCGAAGCCTGCGCCGTGGACGCCGGACGCCTGGTCGCCTGGGTGGCCGCCCACCAGCGCCAGGCCAAGCTCAAGCCGCCCTGCACCCTGGAGCTGCGGCTGGCCGCGGACGGCCCCCGCCGCGAGGCCCTGCAGCAGGCCGCCCTGCTCCTGGAAGACCTGCTGCGCAAGGGACCGGCCCAGCAAGCCACGGCTCCGGCCGCGGTCTGACCTGGAGCGGAACGAAGATGTTTTTCAGCTCCTGCGGCCACGCCCGGCGGTGTGGTCCGGAGCATGACTTTGGGCAGCAAAATGGCAACCGTTTTGTGCCCTTGCGTAATCTGACGCGAAATCGCTAGATGCAAAGGATTCTCGTGCCAAGCTTTTTTCTCGGACATACCCCCGCCCCCCCCTGCCGAACCATCGGCCTGCGGGCGTGCCTTCTGCTCCTGCTCTGCTGCGTGTTCCTGCTTCCTGCGGGCTGCAGCCGCGAGCCCTCGGACGCAGGTGTGGTGGCTCGGGTCAACGGCCGCCCCATCTATCTGCACCAGCTGGAAGCCAAGTACGACCTCTCGCACCTGGGCTGGTCCGGCAGCGTCTCCCCCTCCCTGGGCAAGCTCAAGGAGGACTACAACCGCATCCTCTCCGAACTCATCGCCCAGGAGCTCATCTTCCAGGTGCTCAAGGAAAAGGGCATCCCGGTGAGCGAGGAGGAACTGCTCCAGGCCGAGGCCAAGGTCCGCACCGACTACCCCAAGGGCATGTTCGAGCAGGTGCTGGTGGAGGAGTACATCGACCTGGAGGTCTGGCGCCAGCAGCTGCACGCGCACCTGGCCTACGAGAAGTTTCTGACCAAGATCCTGCGCCCCCGCATTTCGGTGGATCCCGCCGAGGCCGAGGCCTACTACGCCGCGCATCTTTCGGCCTTCAGCCTGCCCGCGCGGGTGGGTTTCGTGCTGTTCACCGGCCCCACGGCGGAGCTGGTGCAGAGCGCCCTGGACATGTTCCGGGGCAACGGCGACATCGCGGCCGTGACTCGGGACTTTGCCGGGGTGGAGGCCCAGGAGATCAAGCTCCTGCAGGACCGCCTGACCACCAAGTGGAGCAAGGCCCTGGAAGGGGTCGAAGAGGGCGGCGCCTCACGGGTGCTTACGGCCCAGAGCGGGTTCGAGGCCCTGGCCCTGCTGGAACGCCGCCCGGCCCAGCAGCTCGATTTTTCCGAGGCCCAGCCCCTGGTGGAGAAAATCCTGCTCGAGCAGAAGTTGCACGACGCCTTTGCTGCCTGGCTGGAGAACGAGCTCAAGGAGTCCGACATCTTCGTGAGCCGCCAGCTGCTGGCTGCCGAGGGTGACGAGGAGGTCGCCACCGAGCCGTTGCTGCCCCTGGGCCGCCCGGAGGGCGATACCATGGCGCCCCTGCCGGGCACCCCCGAACCCGGGGCTGCCTCCGGTGAGGAACGAGCCGAGGAGGAAACCCTCATGCCCGGCGAGGCCGAGCCCCTGGGCGAGGAAGAGCCCTTGGGCGAGGGCGAGCTTGGCGACGAGGTGCCACACCCGGAACTGGACAAGCCGCAATCCCTGCTCCGGGCACCGCTGGATACGGTATCCGCGCACCATTCTCGGGCCCGCCTTGCCTCCGGGGGCGGAGTTTGCAAAAGCGGGGAAAAATGGGTAGCGTAACATGGAGTTGCTCCGCACACTTGCCCTTCAGACACTCATGAAGGCCGCTTCACAGGATATTTACGCCATGCGCAAAGCCACAACGCTATTTTTTTGCACCAGCTTCGGCTGCCTGTGCCTCGGGTTGCTGCTTTGGGGGCTTGTGCTGCCCCAGACCGCCCTTGCGGCGGAAGTGGTGGACCGCATCGTGGCCGTGGTCAACGGCCGCATGATCACCCTGGCCGAGGTGAATCGCAACCTGTCCCTGGTGCTCAAAAGCGAGGAAAGCGCGGGCGGGCCCAGGCTCACGGACCAGGAACTGCAGGACCTGCGCCGCAAAATCCTGGACAAAATGATCGACGACATGCTCCTGGAGCAGGAGGCCGAGCGCTTCAAGATCGAGGTCTCCACCACCGAACTCCAGAACTACGTCAGCGAGTTCAAGACCCAGAACCGGCTCACCGAGGAGCAGCTCTCGACCTTCCTCAACCAGCAGGGCCTGACCCTGGACGGCTGGAAGAGCAAGATCAAGGAGAACATGCTGCGCTCGCGGCTCCTGGCCGTCATGGTGCAGCGCAAGGTGGTCATCACCGACGAGGAGATCACGGCCTATTACGAGGCCCACAAGCACGAGCTTACGGGCAGCGGCTCGGGACTCAGGCTCTCCATGATCGTCTTCCCCCCGGACCGCGACCCGGACGCCATCCGCCAGGACATCCTGGGCGGACGCAGCACCTTTGCCGAGGCGGCCAGGCGCTACTCCATCGGCCCCGCCGCCGAAACAGGGGGCGACTTGGGCGAAGTACAGCTGCGGGACCTGGTGCCCGAACTGCAGTCCGCGGCCACCCAGCTGCAGCCCGGCGAGGTCAGCCGCCCCTTCCGCCTGGGGGACAAGGTCGCCATCATCCTGCTCCAGAAGAGCGGCGGTGTCGGCGGCGAGGTCAAACCCCTGGAAGAGGTCCGGGAGCAGATCAAGGCCATCCTGGGCGAACCCAAGATGGAGCAGATCTTCAGCGACTACACCAAGCGCCTGCGCGACCAGGCCCTCATCGACATCCGGCTCTGAGCCTTGCGGGCTTGCAGCACCACAACGTCACTTACGGACTGAACCATTGTTATGACTTTCAAGGAAATCGGCGAAATACTGCGGCAGGAACGCATGCAGCGCGGGCTCAGGCTGGAAGAGGTCATGATCGAGACCAAGGTCAGCCGCCGCCACATCGAGGCCATCGAAGAGGGGCGCGTGGAAGACCTGCCCCACCCCGTGTACGTCAAGGGCTTCGTCAAGATCTACTCCAAGATGCTGGGCGTGGAGGTCAAGGGCCTCAACGCGGCCCTGGACGAGGCCTTTGCCGCGGTCATGGAGGACGAGCAGCAGGAAGAGCGGCGGCGCTTCCGCAGCAGGGACGTGCCGCTCAACATGGGGCACTCCCGCAACAACACCTTGCGGATGCTCGTGATCCCTCTGCTGCTGGTACTCGTCTTGGGCACCGGCTACGGGGTCTGGAAGATGTTCTTTGCGGACAAGCAGGATGCCCCCCAGCAGGAAGAGACCCTGCGCCAGGAAGGAGCCACCGCTCCGGACAGCGCGGAACGGGAAGCCCTGGTGCCCGTGGTGGTCCAGCCCGCACCGCCCCCCATTGAACTCCCAGGCACCCAGCCCAGCCAGCCCGAGACCGCGCAGCCGGAAAGCGCCCCCCTCGATCAGGGGCAGAATTCCGAACTGCCGCAAGAGCAGAACGCGACCGCAGACGCCCCCACCGCGTCCGAAACCGCCACGAACGAGCCCCCGGCCGAAGGCACCGCCGTGGTGGACGAGGCCCTGCGCACCCTGGCCACGCAGCCCATCGTCATCGCCTCGGCCGAGGCCCGGGCCGCCCAGCGTCAGGACGTGCTCATCCTCGAGGTCAGCGGCCACGGCGAGTGCTGGATCGAGGCCAAGGTGGACCGCGACTTCACCACCGACTTCTACGTCCGCGAGGGCGAGCGCGTGGAAATCTGGTTCACCAAGGTCCTGGCCGTGAAGTTCGGCAACCTCGGCATGGTCTCCCTGCGCTACAACGGCGCGCCCTACAACGCCAGCGTGCCCCCGGGCGGCGTGAAGACCCTCACTTTTCCTCCCGCGACGTAAGGCCTTGCGTGCGCATCTCAGGAGCACGCGGCCGGACTTGCAAAACTTCTGAGCAGCCCAGTCGCTCCACCACAGCCCCCCCGTGGCTGGTGTGAACGCAGCTGGCCGGACACCGCAGTGCTGGAGTTTTCCGAGAAAGTCCTGGTCCTCCATGTGGGGCGCTTTCGGGAAGCGGACGCCTGGATCAGGTTCCTCTCCCCCTCGCGCGGCGTGCTCACCGCCTTTGCCTTTGGGGGCTGCAAGAGCCGTAAGCGCTTCTGCGGCTGCCTGGACCCCTTCAACGAAGTGCTCTTCAAGGTCAAGAGCAACCGGCGCGGCACCTACCTCAACCTTGAAGAAGGCGTGCTCTGTCATGCCTTCCAGCAGTTGCGCAAGGACCCGCAGCGCCTGGGCCCGGCCGTGAACTGCATCAAGTTCGCCGAGGCCGCGGCGGACCGCGCCCACGCCGAGGCCCACGCCGCCACCTATGCCCTGCTCACCGCCACCCTCCGGGTCCTGGACGCCGCACCCGACCCCTCGCCCCTGGTGCCCGTGCTCTTCCGCGCCAGGTTGGCCTTTGACCAGGGCCTGCAGCCCGACCTGAGTCGCTGCACCCAGTGCGGCGCCCCCCTGGGCGTGGACGCGGGTGGTTACGGCGGGGGGCGGCTGCTGGTCGAGCAGGGGCGCATGCTCTGCCCGGCCTGTCGTCCCAACGGGCTGGGACTGCATCTGCCCCTGTGCGGCGCGGCCCTGGACCTCCTGGCCCTGGTGCGGCACAGCACCCCCGAAACCTGGCAGGCCCTGCACCCCCCACCCCAGGTACGCCGGGAATGTGCCGCCGCGGTGGAGGCCTTCGCCCAAAAGCACGGCCTGAGTGTGGTCTGGGACGCC
>CAZNSV010000277.1:0-5249 GCA_964575775.1 uncultured Desulfovibrionaceae bacterium | reverse complement strand
GTCATCGAGATCGTGCAGCATTTCGCCAAGGCCGGAAAGCCAATGGCCGCCATCTGTCACGGCCAGCAGGTCCTGGTGGCCGCGGGCGTGGTAGAAGGCAAGCGCTGCACGGCCTATCCCGCCGTGAAGCCGGATCTGGAGCGGGCCGGGGCGGTGTGGGGCGAGGTGAACGAGACCTTCTCCAACGCCTATGTGGACGGCCCCCTGGTCACGGCCGCTGCCTGGCCCGGTCACCCGGAGTGGATGCGCAAGTTCCTGGAAGTCCTGGGCTCCACCATCGAGCCCTAGCAGTTTACAGATATCCCCAGCCAAGGCGCAACGGGTCGGCGGCATGCCACCCGTTGCCGCCTGGCCACCGGCCTCAGCCCCGGGCGGCCGCGTCCGTGGGCAGCACCCGGACCCGCGCGTCGTAGAAGGGGGTGCCGTTGCCCAGGGCGCTCACGCCCCCGGCAATGAGCCGGTTTAGTCCGTGCCCGGCCTTGATCCAGCCCCCGCGCTCCGTCACCAGACAGTCCCGCCGCTGCGCCGCATCGGTGTGCAGCAGGGCCTCGATCCGCCCCACAGGGCTTTCCACCAGCACCGGCGCGCCGTCCACCAGGCCCAGCCGCGCCGCCTCTTCCGGGTGCAGGCGCACCACGGGCAGGGGCGGGTGCTCGCTCAGGGTCCGCTCCGAACACAGAAACTGGTGCGGGGCGATGCTCATGAGCCAATAGGGGTAGGCCGGGTCCGGCGCGTGGCAGACCTCGGGCCCCAGCTCGGTCATGAACTCGAAGCGGCCCGAGGGCGTGGGGAAGACCCGGTCCGCGTAGGGCACCATGGGGGCCTGCAGGCGGAAGGGCCCCTGGCGCAGTGATTCCAGGCTGCAGCCCTGTGCCCGGATGGGGGCGCAGAGATCCGCGAGCCACTCCGCCTCGCTGCGCTGGAATTGCTCGGCAAAGGGAAAGCGCCGGGCCAGGTCCCGGAAGATGGCGAAATTGGAGCGGCATTCCCCCAGGGGCTCCACGGCGCGGTTCACGGGCCCCACATAGTTGTGGCCGTAGGCTGCCATGACGTCGTCCTCTTCCAGGAAGGTGGTGGCCGGGAGAAAGAGGTGGGCGTGGTCCGCGGTGTCGTCCAGGAAATGGCCGTTGTAGACCACGAACTCGGCCTGGGCAAAGGCCTGGGCCACCCGTCGCGAATCGGCCGCCATGCACACGGGGTTGGCGGCGGTGGTGACGATCATGCGGATGGGCGGATCGGCGGCCAACAGCTCCTCGCCCAGGCGCGGCAGGAGCAGGGTACGGCGTTGCGGGGCCAGGTGCGCGCCCCAGTATTGCTGGTCGTAGGGGCCGAATTCCTCGAAGCCCTGACTGACCCCGCCCCCGGCCTGCCCGATGTTGCCGCAGAGGGCGGCCAGGGCATCGATGGCGCGCACGCCGTGATGGGCCAGACGGTGGCGATGCAGCCCCCACCCCAGCAGAGTCGCGGTGGGGCGCCGGGTGCTCAGCAACTCGGCCAGGTACGCGGCGTCGGACTCGGCAACCCCGGCCCGGGTGCAAAGGTCCGGTACGTGGAGTTCGGCCAGCAGACGCAGATAGGCGTCGCCCCCTTGGCTGTACCGGGCCAGAAACTCCCGGTCCTCGGCACCCCGGTCCAGGACCAGTTTGGCCGCGGCCAGGGCCAGGAAGACATCCCCGCCCGGTTGGGGGGCGATGTGCCGATCCGCCAGGGCGGCGGAACGGGTGTGGCAGGGGTCGATGAGCAGCACGGGCTTGCCCCTTTGCCGCAGCTCCTGCAGGATGGGCACCAGGCTGATCTGGGTGGACACGGGGTTGCGCCCCCACAGGATGAGGGCCTCGCTGTTCAGGTGGTCCAGGGGGTCGTGGGAGATGCGCTCCCCCAGGTCGAGGTTCTGGGCCGCCTGCCCCGTACCGCCGCAGAGAGTGCCGCGCAGGGTGGTGACTCCGCCGAAAAGATTGAAGAAGTAGCTGTTGAGGAGCTTGAGGGCAGTGCGCTCCCCGGATCCCTGGTAGTAGAGGATGGCCTCGTGACCGTAGGTGTCGCGGACGCGCCGCAGCTGCTCCGCCATGAGGTCCAGGGCCTGCTCCCAGCCGATGCGCTGCCACTGCCCGCTCTTGCGGCTGCCGCGCAGCAGGGGGTGCAGAATCCGCTCCGGGCTGTAGTGGCGCTGGACGTAGCGCGCGGCCTTGATGCAGGCCTTGCCACGGGTCAGGGGATGGTTGGGGGCGCCGCGCAGTTTGGTGACGCGCCCCTCCTGAACGGTGGCCAGCAGCCCGCAGGAGCTGGGGCAGTCACGGGTGCAGGTGGTGTAGACGGTGTGCGAGGGGGGCATGGGCGGGATCTCCTGTTACAGAGGGGCTGCGCGTAGGTGCTGGGCCCGCATAGCGCGGCCGGGGCGGGAAAGTCCAGCGTTGGAGGCTCGGGTGGGCAAATGCTGCCGCCGGTGGGGCAGGGGGGGGGATGGGGTGCCTTCCGGGGCGGCCTGGTGTAGAGAGGATGAAAACACGGATTCCAGAAGGGGCGGGCATGGATACGAAACTCTTCATCGCGATGGTGGGACTTCCGGCGCGGGGCAAGTCCATGGTGGCCCGGAAGATCATGGAGAACCTGGAAAAAGAGGGCATCCGCATCCAGGTGTTCAACAACGGGGACGTGCGGCGTCGCCTGCTGCCGCAGAACACCTCCCACGCGGATTTCTACGACCCGGACAACGCGGAGTGCTCGCGCCTGCGCGAGGAGATCGCCCTGGTCAATATCTACGAGGCCAAGAACTACCTGGCGGAAGGCGGGGGGCAGGTGGCCATCCTGGACGCCACCAACATCAGCCGCACCCGCCGCAACAAGCTGCGCTGCCACCTGGCGGAACACCCGCTGCTCTTCATCGAGTGCATCAACACGGACAAGGACCTGGTGGCGGCGGGCATGGCCCGCAAGACCGGGCTTTCGGAGTTCGCGCACCTGACGCCGGAAGAGGCATTCCGGAGCCTGGAAGAGCGTATCGCTCTTTACCAGCGTCATTACGACCCCCTGGAGGATGAGTACGACCATATCATTATGGATTCGTTGAACAACAGGATCATCAAGGAGCGGGTGCGGGCCGTGCTCCCCTACTACCCCCGCATCCGGGACATCGTGGTCTCGGATTGGGTGAAAAGCCTGTTCCTGGTGCGCCACGGACAAAGCGAGGACAACCTGCGGTTGCGCATCGGCGGCAATTCCCCCCTGACGGACAAGGGGCTGGCCCAAGCCCAGGCCCTGGCCAGGCACTTCGCGGGGGTGAAGATTCCCTACGTGTTCCGCAGCACCCGGCTCCGCACCAGGCAGATGGCCGGACCACTGCTGGAAACCCAGGAAGACTGCCAGGAACTCGTGCTCAACGAGTTCGACGAGATCAACGCCGGAATCTGCGAGGGCATGACTTACCAGGAAATCCAGGAAAAGATGCCGGAAGAATACGCGGCGCGTTCCAGGGACAAGTACAACTACGTTTACCCCGAAGGGGAAGGCTACGTCACCCTGCACGAACGGGTGGACCGTGGCCTGAAGAAGGTCTTCTATCTTTCCGGCAATGCCGAGAACATCCTCATCGTGGGGCACCAGGCAGTGAACCGCATGATCCTCTCCCACTTCCTCTTCCGCCGGACCGAGGACGTGCCGCACATCTACATCCCCCAGGACAAGTACTTCCACATCATCTCCACCCAGGCCAAGAAACTCTTCGAACTCAAGCCCTTTTCCGCCTGGCGGCAGGACCCCTGATCCGGCGACCATGGTAGGGCCGTCAAGACCTGGAACAATGACGGTGGCAGTGTGCCAGGAAGAACAGCGGAAAGTATCCTGGTAGATGCCAGGGAGTTTCAGCCGCCGCTCAGGACGGCTGCGGCCGGGCGGAAACGAAAAACCCCTGCCGGGGCAGGGGTTGGCTTTGCTGCAGTGCGAGGGGCCGGGTCAATGGCGTGCGGCCTAGCCGCCGCCGATGAGCTGCATGGCCATCCTGGGCAGGGAGTTGGCCTGGGCGAGCATGGCCACCGCGGCCTGGGTCAGGATCTGGTTGCGCACGAACTCCGTCATTTCCAGGGAGACGTCCACGTCAGAGATGCGCGACTCCGCGGCCTGGAGGTTCTCGGCCTGGATGGAGAGGTTGGTGATGGTGTTTTCCAGGCGGTTCTGCAGGGCGCCCAGGTCCGCGCGGATCTGGTCCTTGGAGATGATGGCGGCGTTGATGGCGTCCAGGGCGCGCTGGGCCAGCTCCTGGGTGGAGATGGAGTTGCCGGCGGGGGCGGCGGGGTCGGCGGCCGAGCCCAGTCCCAAGGCCGAGGCCGTGGCATTGCCAATCTTGATGTAATAATAGTCTTCGTTGGCATCGTTGGACGTGCCGAAGTGGATCTTCATCTTGCCGGTGCTGCTCAACCCGGAGCCGTTGTGGACGTCGCTGGAAAGGGCGCCGTTGAGCAGGTGCAGGCCGTTGAAGTCCGTGGCGTTGGCAATGCGGGTGATTTCCGAGGCCATGGCCTGGTACTCGGAGTCGATGATCAACCGCTGGGTGGAGGTGTAGGTGCCCGTGGCGGCCTGCTCGGCCAACTCCTTCATGCGGATGAGCTTCTCGTCGATGACGCCCAAAGCCCCGTCCGCGGTCTGGATCAGGGAGATGGCGTCGTTGGCGTTGCGAATACCCTGGTTCAGCGTGGTGATCTCGGCCCGCATCAGCTCGCGGATGGCCAGCCCCGCCGCATCGTCCGCGGCGGTGTTGATCCGCAACCCGGTGGAGAGCCGTCGCACTGAAGTGCCCAGATTGCCGTAGGCCGACTGCAGGTTGCGCGCTGCATTCATGGCCATGAGATTGTGATTGATAACGAGAGACATGGTAGTGCTCCGGTGTTCTGGCTGCTGGCGCCGTTGTGCTTGCCCCTTTCCTGGCTGTCCCCGTCCGGAAAGTTTTTCCCCCGAAAGGCTTCTGCCAGGATTAAGCAATCACCGTGCCAGACATCCATGGCGGGGCAGGCAAAATGGCCCTCCGGCCAGCGAGCAGGGATTGTCTCACGCGATTGGTCGCGGCTTTGACGCAGGAAGACGGCAGGTCCTGGGGGTGTCCGCTGGAACATGCGGAAGGGGTGCCCAGGCGGTTCTGGGCCGAGCTCAAGGCGCAGACGGTGCTCAGACTGCCTGGCCTGCGAGGAAGTCTGCAATCTGCCATGGCGCGTCGGTCGGAACGGCTACCGCTCGCCGGTCCAGGTCAAACAGTACAGTAG